>NZ_JBQTCJ010000029.1:0-55020 GCF_052380005.1 Salinarimonas sp. NSM | reverse complement strand
CAGGCTCATAACCTGAAGGTCGCAGGTTCAAATCCTGCCCCCGCAACCAACGACAAACAACACCGACAAGACCCGCAAGCCCCGCGAGCAGAAACGCCCGCGGGGCTTCGCGCGTTCGCGGACCCGGACGCCTCCGCTCCCGTCGAGCTGAACCAACATTGCGGCCGATCGCTCCGATGCCGACGAGGACCCGACTCTCGACGAGGACCCGACTCTCGACGCAAACGACGCCCGCGAGGCACGGCCGGAGGCTCGCCCGCGGCGCTGGCGCGCCGTCTCACCTCCTCGTCAGCGGGCCGGGCCGACGGATCGGGCACACCTGCTCCGCCGGGCACGCACACGCTAGAGCCGTGCCTCGAGCTTGGCGAAGGTGTTCTCGATGGGGTTGACGTCCGGGCTGTAGAGGTCCGCGACGCGGAGCGGCCGGTCGTCCCGACGCGCGGCCGAGCGAGCCCGTCGATCCCAGCCGACCACCTGCGCGCCGATCACGCCCGGCAAGGCGTCCACGTCACGGCAACGGGCGAGGATCGGACTACGATGGCACAGACGCCCGAGCCTCTCGACTTCGAACCGTCACAGGGATCGACGTATTCTACCGGAGCCCGCAGGGAAGCATCGGCTGCGTGTGGCTGACCAGGGCGTACGTCAGTGCCGCGCAGCACGAAACGCTGCTGTAGATCGACGAGTGAGAAAGGCGGGGGCATGATCGACGACACACGGACGGGAGAGGCGAACCCATCCGCGGGCAGCCCCGCCGAGGTCTTCGGCGCCTTCCTGAAGCTCGGGCTGACGTCCTTCGGTGGCCCCATCGCCCACCTCGGGTACTTCCGCGACGAGCTGGTCACGCGGCGGGGCTGGCTCTCGGACGACGCCTATGCGGACCTGGTGGCGCTCTGCCAGTTCCTTCCGGGACCGGCGTCGAGCCAGGTGGGGTTCGCGCTCGGGATGTTGCGAGCGGGCTGGCTGGGAGCGCTCGCGGCCTTCACCGCGTTCACGCTGCCCTCGGCCCTGATCCTGCTCGTCTTCGCGACGACCGCTGCATCGATCACCGGGCCGATCGGGACAGGCGCGCTGGAGGGGCTCAAGATCGTCGCGGTGGCGATCGTGGCGCAGGCGGTCTGGGGCATGGCCAAGAGCCTCTGCCCGGATCGCGAGCGGGCCGGTATCGCCGTCGCCGCGGTCGCCGTCCTGGCCTTCGTTCCCGGCGCCGTCGGCATGATCGGCGCCATCGGCCTCGGCGCCGTCGCAGGGCTGGTTCTCGGGCGTGGGACGGAGAAGCCGGCTGGCGGCCACGTGACGATGGCCGTGCGCCGCTGGCAAGCTGGCGTCGCCCTCGCGGCCTTCGCCGTGCTCCTGCTCGTCCTGCCGCTCACGGCCGGCTCGTCGCAGGCGCTCGCCGTCCTCGATGCGTTCTATCGCGCGGGTGCGCTGGTCTTCGGGGGTGGTCACGTCGTGCTGCCGCTCTTGGAGGCCGAGGTCGTCCAGCCGGGTTGGGTCGGACCGGACGCGTTCCTCGCCGGCTACGGCGCCGCGCAGGCCGTCCCCGGACCACTCTTCACATTCGCCGCCTATCTCGGCGCGGTGCTCGGGCCCGAGCCGAACGGCGTCGCGGGCGCGGCCCTCGCGCTGGCCGCGATCTTCCTCCCCGGCTTCCTGCTGCTGGTCGGCGTGCTGCCGTTCTGGGACGGCCTGCGCGCCCTCGCTCCCGCGCGATCGGCGATGCAGGGGGCGAATGCGGCCGTCGTCGGCATCCTCGGCGCGGCGCTGTATTCGCCGGTCTTCACCGGCGCCATCGGCGACTTGCGAGACTTCGCCCTGGCGCTCGCCTGCTTCGTGCTGCTGATGGCATGGAAGGCGCCGCCCTGGACCGTCGTCGCCTTCGCCGCCGTCGGCGGCGCGGTGCTGGCGGTCATGGGCTGATCGCGCACGGCTCCCGTCGGAGCCACGCGTCGCTGGGACGACCAACGCGTGAAGCACCGCGTCGGCGCGCGCTCCGGCGTCGCGTGGCGCCGGATCGAGGGAGCGCGGATCCACGAAGATCGCCGTCAGCCGCGCGCGCACGGCCTCGTCGCGCAGGTCGTCCATCCCGACGCGGGAGGACATGCGATCCGGGATACGCGCGTCGTTCTCCTCCTGGCCGGTGAGGTTGGTCCGCGAGCGCGGCCCGCGAGGCGCTGTCGACGATCGGCATCCGCGGCCCTGCATACCACCGCCGCGGCCGAGCCCGTCCGAACCCCTACGGCATGCCCCGTAATTGTGGCGCATCTGTTGGAGAGCTACCAAGCCATTGAAGGACATATGTTTTTCGAACCGTTCCAAACTGGAGGACGGCACCATGACAGCGACCACTCGCCTTCCTCGTCGGCGAGACCGCGACGCGCTTGGCCTTCGTCACCGGGGGCGTGGCCGCCGCGCAGGATCGGCTGCACGTCACCGGGCTCGTCTTCCTCGGGCTGCTCGGCCTCGCGCTCGCCCGCATCACGGTGCCGATCACGAATCTCGTCCTCGACGCGACGGAGGAAACCTCCCCCTTCCGCCCGCATCCGGTGCTCTGGCTCCTCGTCGCCGCGGTCGCCGTGCGCATCCTGCCGGACCTCGGGATCATGCCTTTTCCGCCCGGGCCGCCGCACGCGCTGTCCGCGCTCCTCTTCGCCGGGGCCTTCGGCGCCTGTTCACCGACTCGCGCACCCTCGACGCGCATTCCTGCTGAGGACGCACCCGTGCCCGCTTCCGCCCTCGCGACCCGCTCGCCGCCCGCCGTCCTCGGCCTCGGCCTGCGCCCCTTCTTCCTCGCCGGCGCGATCCATGCGGCCGCCGTCGTCCTGGTCTGGGCGCCGTGGTTCCTGGGCTTCGTGTCGATCCCGAGTGCGCTGCCGCCGCTCGCCTGGCATGCGCACGAGCTCCTCTTCGGCTTCGTCCCGGCGATCGTCGCCGGCTTCCTCCTGACCGCCGTGCCGAGCTGGACGGGTCGACCTCCGCTCCGCGGCGCGCCGCTGATCGGCCTTCTCGTCCTGTGGCTCGTCGGGCGCGCCGCCATCCTCCTCGGCGAGGGGCAGGACGCGTTCGTCGTCGCCGCCGCGAGCCTCGCCTTCACGGCGGCGCTGAGCGGCTTCGTCGCGCACGAGATCCTTCGCGCGAAGAACCGGCGCAATCTCAAGGTCGTCGCGGTCCTCGTGGGCCTCCTCGCGGCGCAAGCCCTGTTCCACTACGAGGTCGCCCGTTACGGCTCCACGATCCTCGGGGACCGGATCGCGCTGGCGCTGGTGATCGTCCTCGTCACGATCATCGCCGGCCGGATCGTGCCGGCTTTCACCGGCAACTGGATCCGGCGCGCCAATCCGGGCCGGGAGCCGGCGCCGTTCGGCAGGATCGACGCCGCGGCGATGACGCTGGGAGTCGTTGCGCTCGCCGGCTGGGCGGCTGCGCCCGCGGTGCCGTCGGCCGAGGCGGCTCTCGGCGTCCTCCTGGTGACGGCGGGCGCGGCGCATCTCGTGCGCCAGGCCCGATGGGTCCCGCACCGGACGCTCGGCGAGCCGCTCGTCGCGATCCTCCACCTCGGCTACCTGTTCGTCCCGATCGGCTTCCTGCTCGCCGGCGCGGCCGCGCTCGACGGCCTGCCCGGCGCCGCGATCGGCGCGACCCACGCCTGGGCCGTCGGCGCCATCGGGGTGATGACGCTCGCCGTGATGACGCGCGCGAGCCGGGGCCATACCGGGCGCGACCTGTCCGCAGACCTCGCCACCGTCGTGATCTACCTCGCCATCGTCGCAGCGGCCGCCATGCGCGTCGCGGCCTCGATGGCGCCGCAGCACACGATGCTGCTCGTGCCGGGCTCGGCGGTCCTCTGGTCGCTCGCCTATCTCGGCTTCGCCGCCGTCTACGGCCCGATGCTCTGGCGCCCGCGAGTGGATGGGTGACCCGCAGCCGCGAGCGGAACCGAACGCGCGCCCGCTCGTCGACTCCGAGGAGCAACAGAGGAGAAACGTCATGAGCGCTTCGGAACGCCCGCCCGGGCCTATCGACGAGACGCCGGGCCCCGGCTCCCGGCCGCTTCCGCCGGGAGCGCCGAAACGTCCGGCAGATCCCGGCGGGCCCGCTTCGGGCGACGCGGGACCGAGTGGGGTCCCGGAAGGCCCGCCGCAGGATCAGCAAGATCCGCACGGCGACGTCGAGACGCGGGGCCCGCGCGAAGGGTAGAGGAAGTCGGCGGTGTCGCCGGGACGGTCCCGGCGGCCGCCACACGAAAGACGGACCGGATGGCATCGAACGACTTCGACGAGCTGATCGAGACGGCCATGGCCGAGAGCGGGGGCGCACGCCTCCTCCTCGTGCTCCTGAAGGTGGAGGGCGCCGGGACGGGAAGCGGCGGGGGCAGCCTGACCCCGGTTCTCGCCAACGACGTCGTGGTGGAGGCGGGCGTGGATCTCGACGCCGTGGTCCGTCAGGCCGACCTGGTCGGGCTGCCGTGGGACTTGATCATGGCCGCCGTCCTCACCGATCCGACGGGCAGGGTCCCGTCGAGCGCCGCGGCGGAACCGCATCTCAAGAAGATGGCCGACGATCTCATGCGCAGCGGGGACCTGTCCCGCTACGCGGTGTTCGATCGGGCGGGCGACCGGCTTTCGATCAGCCGCGCGCACTGACCGGCGCTCGGCTCGCTGCGCCGGCGCGATCCTCGAAGAGCCCGTCCATGCGCGGAGAGGGACGTTGCCCGGGAGCAAGGTCGACGGCGCTCCACGATGGCATGCTGCTCGACGGTTCAGCGGCGGGCCTTCCGCCCGATGGAGACTGCGGTGACCATCATCGACCTTTCGCTCCGCTCCCGCCCGGCGGAGCAGCCCGGACCCGCCCTGAACCGTGTTCGCACGGTCATCGAGAGCCTCGACCTCGGATGCGAATGCAAGGCGCGGCTCGCCACCGCGCTCGACCGGTTCTCGGTCCTGGAGGACAAGCGGGCGCGCCGCGAGGCCCTGACCGCCGCCCGTGGCGAGCGCGAGCGCATCGCACTGCTGCTCCAGCTCCTCGCCGAGCTGGACGAGATCCCACTGGCCGAGCCGGACGGGAGCGTCTACCGCGAGCTGGAGTTCCTGTTCCGCGATGTCGCCGCCGCCGCCGAACGCGGCGCGCAGGCGGTGGCGCGAGCGACGCAGAGCTGAGGACGCGGCTCGTGTAGCCGCATGATGCGAGGGGGCGCCGTGGCCGGATGCGCCTCTCGCTCCGAGCAATCCGTCAATTCGTGGAGGCGACGGGGGGCAGGCCGACGCCGCCCGTCGCGCCCTCGGGATCGGGCCCGTCGATCAGCCAGTCGGGGCTGGCGATCGCCGCCAGCTCGGTGCGATCGGTTATCGTGACGCGCAGGCCGTCGAGCTTCAGGCCGTGATCCTCGAGAGACCTGAGCGCTCGGCTGAGGTTCTCCGGCGTCATGCCGAGGTAGCTCGCGAGAAGGCGCTTCTCGACCGACAGGACGTATGTGTCCAAATCCCCGGCCTGGCGCGATTGCCGGAGCAGGTAGGAGGCGATGCGCTCGCGGGACGTACGAAGCTTGAGGCCCTTCGCGTGGCGCACGACCGAACGATACGCGCCGGCGAGTTCCTGGATGACGCAGACGGCGAATTCGGGATCCCGCCGGAAGACCGCCCGCAGGTCCGAAGCCGGCACGCGCACGAGCCGTGCGCGTCCCAATGCGCGTGCGGACATGAGATAGGGCGCATCGCGGATGCAGGCGGCGAGGATGAACGTTCCCGCCGGACCGACGACCGCCATCGTCGACTCCCGGTCTCTCCAGCGAGCGTAGAGCTCGATCGCCCCTTCGAGGACCACGTGGAGATAGTCGGCGGGCTCGCCCTGCTCTATGAGGCGATCACCCGAGGCGCAGGTGATCGTTTCGGCGCTCTGCATGAGCGCCTCGAAGCTCGCCAGCAGCATGTCGCAGAACAGAGGCAGGTGGCGGATTTCGCGCTTTTGATCGGGAGGCATGCTCGCCCGGGCGGTTGGTCGGCTCGTATCTGTTCGCCCTGACGGCGAGCATTGCAAGCGCTTCGTTGCGCCGAGCCCGCCCGAACGCGCCTCGCCCCGAGTGAGACAGGCTCACGCCGGGTCGGTGATATCCTCGATCCAGGTGAGCGCACGCACGCCCTGTGGAAAGCCCATCGTCGGGATCGCCATGAGCGCGACCTGCTGGAGCGCCTGCGGCTCGATGCCCTCCTCGAGGGCGCGACGCGTATGCGAATGGACCGCGCCTTCGGAGAGAGCGCCGATGGCGAGCGCGAGCTTGACGAGCCGGGCCGTACGCCCGTCGATGGGCCCGGCCTCGGAGGCGGCCTTTCCGAGTGCCGCATACGCGTCCCAGACCTCCGGATATCTCGCGGCGACATCACCGGCACCGGAGGGCAGCTGCTTTGGGTCGGTCGTCATGGTGAAACTCCGAAACCTCCCACACGCGCTTCGCCGCAGATCCGACGGGCCGAGCTTTCGGCCTGCCGAGGCCTCGCGAGCATGCGCGATGCTGGACCCTCACGCTATATGCGTCCTTGTCCTGGCGCAAACCGCCTCGACGCACCTCGCCGGCGGGTGCTACACGAGAGTGGCGTTTCGCGTCACCGAACGGAGCCCGCCTTGACGCCGATCGACCGAGCCCGGCTCGCGGCGATGCCGCTCTTCGCCGGCGTCGACGCGGCCGCTCTCGAAGAGATCGTCGCCGCGGCGCGCACGACGCGATACGCCAAGGATGCCACCGTCTTCGCGCAGGAAGAGGAGGCGCATTCGTTCTTCGTGCTGCTCGAAGGGCGCCTTCGCGTGACGAAGCTCACGCCGGACGGACAGCAGGTCGTCGTACGCTTCGTATCGGCGAGCGATCTGTTCGGCATCGCTCCGGCGGTCGGCCGCACGACCTATCCCGCCACGGCGAGCGCCATCGTCGACAGCATCGCTGCGGCTTGGCCGACGATCGCCTGGCCAAGGCTGCTGTCGCTCAACCCCGCTTTCGCGGCGAACGCGCTGCAGACCGTGGGCGGGCGTCTCCAGGACGCGCATACACGGGTCGTCGAGCTCGCCACCGAGCCGGTCGAGCAGCGGATCGCCCATGCGCTGCTGCGGCTCGCCGAGCGCTCCGGCCGCGCCGGGGCCGGTGGCGTCGAGATCGATTTCCCGCTTTCGCGCCAGGATGTCGCGGAGATGACGGGCTCGACCCTCCACACGGTGAGCCGTATTCTCAGCGCGTGGGCGAGGGACGGCGTCGTCGCCAGCGGACGCCGGCGGATCAGCGTGCGCGACCGCGCAGCGCTCTCGCGTATCGCCCGAGGAGCCGGCTGAGCTTTCGGCGGCCGAGCTTGTCCTGGCACAAGGACGCGGCGTGCGCGTTGACCAATGGGTAACGCGCCAGGATACGCCCGCCCGCCATGATCGAATTCGCAGCCGCCCTCGTCGTCTTCCTGCTCGCCCACGCCTCGCCCGCGCGCCTCGGGCTGAAGGAGCGCCTCGTCGCGCGGATGGGCCGGCGCGGCTATCTCGTCGGTTACTCCCTGGTGTCGCTCGCCCTGCTGGCTTGGCTGATCGACGCCGCCCGACGGGCGCCTCACCTTCCGCTCTGGGATCCCGCCCCCTGGCAGGCGTGGGTCCCGCTCGTCGCGATGCCGGTCGCCTTCGTGCTGCTCGTCGCAGGGCTCGCCCAGCCGAATCCGCTCTCGATCTCGCTGCGCGCGGGCGACGAGCCCGGCGCCATCGTCGCGGTGACGCGTCATCCGGTGCTCTGGGGCTTCCTGGTCTGGGCGCTGGCGCACATCCCCTCGAACGGGGACCTCGTATCGCTCGTTCTCTTCGGCGGCATGGCTGTCTTCGCCGCGGTCGGATTCCCGATCCTGGACCGGCGAGCCCGAACGCGCCTCGGGGAGGCGCGCTGGCGCGTGCTGGTCGAGCGCGGCGGGCCGCGGACCGAACGGGGCGGCCTCGCCCTCGCGGCCTTTGCCGGGCTGATGCTCTACGCTTGGTTCCTGCTCCGAGGCCATGCGCTTCTGATCGGCGTCGATCCGGTGGCGTGGCTCGCATGGTGGCCACGATGATCGGGCTCGGCCTCGCGAGATCGCTGGCGCCGCGCAGGCACGCATCCTACATCTCGGCTTCGTGTATTCAGCCGGGAATGGAGCCCGCCTCGCGCATGGCGCAGCCGACGACGCATCGCCTCGCCGCCGACCAGCTGGTGGAGGCCATCACCGACGTCGCCCTCGTCGTCCTGGACCCCAGGGGCCTGATCGAGAGCTGGAACGCCGGCGCATGCGCACTCACCGGCTGGACGTCGGAGGAGGTGCTGGGACAGCAATTCTCGATCATCTATCCGCCCGAGGACATCGCCGAAGGCAAGCCGGAGCGCGAGCTCGCGATCGCCCTCGAGACCGGGCGCTACACCGAGCAGGGCGCGCGGCAGCGCAAGGACGGCTCGCGCTTCGTCGCCAAGACGACGATCACGCTGCTGACCGACGACGCGGGGGTGCCGGTCGGCTTCGCCAAGGCGACCATAGATATCACCGATCTCGTCGCCGCCGAGGACGCGCTCGAGCGGCGCGAGGCGCACCTCACCTCGATCCTCGAGACCGTGCCGGACGCGATGATCGTCACCGACGAGCGCGGCACGATCGAGAGCTTCTCGGCGACCGCCGTGCGGCTCTTCGGCTACGAGGCGCAGGAGGTGATCGGCGAGAACGTACGCATGCTGATGCCGAGCCCGTATCGGGAGCATCACGACGGCTACATGCGCCGCTATCTCGAGACCGGCGAGCGGCGCATCGTCGGCACGGGTCGCGTGGTGACGGGGCAGCGCAAGGACGCCACCACCTTTCCCATGGAGCTCGCCATCGGCGAGATGCGCGAGGGCGGGCGGCGGCGCTTCACGGGCTTCATCCGCGACGTCTCCGACCGCCAGCGCGCGCAGACGCGGCTCGCCGAGCTGCAGGCGGAGCTGGTGCACATGTCGCGCTTCACGGCGCTCGGCGAGATGGCCTCCACGCTCGCCCACGAGATCAACCAGCCGCTGACCGCGATCGCCAACTACCTCAAGGGCTGCCGGCGCATCCTCGAGAAGATGGACGGGCCGCAGGTCCCGATGCTGTCCGGGGCCGTCGAGGAAGCCGCGAACCAGGCGCTGCGCGCGGGCCAGGTGATCCGTCACCTGCGCGAGTTCGTCGCCCGCGGCGAGAGCGAGCGGCACATCGAGAGCCTGCCCAAGCTCGTCGAGGATGCGTGCGCGCTCGCGCTCGTCGGTGCCCGCGAGAAGGGCGTGCGCGTCTCCTACCGGTTCGATCCGCAGGCCAAGCTCGCGCTCGTCGACCGTATCCAGGTCCAGCAGGTCCTGCTCAACCTCATCCGCAACGCCATCGAGGCGATGGTCGAGGGCGCGCGCCGCGAGCTCGTCGTCACCACGAGAGCCCTGCCGCACGAAGGCCTCGTCGAGATTCGCGTGGCCGACACCGGCCCGGGCATCGCGCCCGAGATCGCGACCCATCTGTTCCAGCCGTTCGTCACCACGAAGGCGCACGGCATGGGGGTGGGCCTTTCCATCTGCCGGACGATCGTCGAGTCCCACGGCGGCAAGATCTCCGCGGACAGCGAGCCAGGGCGCGGGACGACCTTCCGGTTCACCCTGCGCGCCCTGGACGAAAAGGAATTGGACGATGTCGAATGACGCTATCGTGCACGTGATCGACGACGATCACGGCGTGCGCGAATCCATGTGCTTTCTCCTGGCGTCCGAAGGTCTCGCCGTTCGGGCCCACGATACCGCCGACGCCTTCCTGACGAAGGTGACGTCGGCCCCGACCGGCTGCGTCGTTTCCGACATCCGCATGCCCGGCACGGACGGCATCGAGCTGCTCCGGCGCATGACGGCGAAGGGCTGGCGGGTGCCCGTGATCGTCATGACGGGGCATGCCGACGTGCCGTTGGCTGTCGAGGCGATGAAGGAGGGCGCCGTCGACTTCATCGAGAAGCCCTTCGACGACGAGAGGCTGCTCTCGACGGTTCGTGCTGCCCTGGAGCGCGGGGTCTCGGCCGCGCAGCAGGATGCCGAGACGGGCGAGATCAGGACCCGGCTGAAGACCCTCTCCGAGCGCGAGCGCCAGGTGCTCGAGGGGCTCGTCGCGGGGAAGGCCAACAAGGTCATCGCCTACGATCTCGAAATCAGCCACCGCACCGTCGAGATCTATCGCGCGAACGTCATGACGAAGATGAAGGCCGGTAGCCTCTCGGAACTGGTTCGAATGGCGCTGGTCTGCGAAGTACGGCGTGGATGACTGCACGGGTTGCCGCGGTCCTTAAGGGTTGCTCCTGAATGGAGTGCACGGCGCTTGTTGGTCATATGGGGTTCCGAGTTCGCTCTCACGACGAGAGCGGTCGCCCAAGGAGAGCCCGGCCATGGAGCACGCGCCGGAACTCGTCGTCGTGGTGGACGACGACGAAGCCGTCAGGCGGGCATTGACGTTCTCGCTCCAGCTCGAAGGGCTGGAGGTCGAAGCGTACGAGAGCGGAGATCACCTTCTCACCTCGATACGACCCGACATCGGCTGCCTCGTCGTCGATTTCCGCATGCCCGGCATGGACGGAATCACGTTGATCGAGCGTCTGCGCGAGATCGGTCGAGAACCGCCGGCGATCCTGATCGCATCGAAGCTCGATCCATCCCTTCAGGCGCGTGCGACCGCTGCCGGTATCGATCTCGTGCTGGAAAAGCCGCTCGAGGATGCCGCCCTGATCGACGGGATCAAGGCGGCGCTGGCGCGTCCGCGAGCAGTGTCCGGGACCATCCTTAGGGAAGGCGCCTGAATACCGGAACGTCTCGCGGCACGGTACGCCTCGTCCGGTGATCCTGCATCTGCAGCAGAAGCCCGGAGAGCCCCATGCCGCCGCTCGCTGTCCTCGACGTCCCTGCCGACGATGCGTGCGCCTGCGATCGCCCGAAGGGTGCACTGCTCTCGATCGATGCGGCGATCCCGCGGGCGGCCGCTTGGGCATCCCCGATCACGGACGTGAATTTCCTTCCCCTCGGCGGCGCGCGTGGGCGGCTGCTCGCGCACGCCGTGCAGGCGCGCCTGACTTCCCCGGCTTTCGACCGCTCGGCGATGGACGGCTACGCCGTTCGCGCCGGTGACGGGCTCGAGCCGGGCGCGCGCCTGTCCGTCAAAGGGCGCATCGCCGCCGGCGCGCGGGGAATTCCTCTCGGACGGGGAGAGGCGGCGCGGATCTTCACCGGCGCGCCGATCCCCCCGGGCGCGGACGCCGTCGTGATGCAGGAGGATGTCCGCCGCCACGACGGAACGATCGTCCTCGACCGCGCGGTGCGTGCAGGCGCCCATATCCGGTCGGCCGGAGAGGACGTCGCCTTCGGCGATCGCCTCGCCGAGGGGGGTGCGCGCGTCGACGCCCGGCTGATCGCGCTCCTCGCCGCGCAAGGGATCGCCATGGTGCCGACGCGCCGCCGGCCGCGAGTCGCAGTGCTCTCGACCGGCGACGAGCTCGTCGAGCCCGGCGCGCCGCTCGGACCGGCCGCCATCTACGACGCGAACCGCCCGATGTTGCTGTCTCTGATCCAGGCCGCCGGCTGCGAGGTAGTCGACGCCGGTATCATTCGCGACGATCCGTGGGAGCAGGGCGAGCGGCTCGCCTCGCTGGCGGAGAGCTGCGACCTGCTCGTCACCTCGGGCGGTGCGTCCGTCGGAGAGGAAGACCATGCCGGGCGCGCCCTTCGCCTGGCGGGCGGCGACGGGGAGGCTCTGGCCATGGCGCTCAAGCCCGGGAAGCCGGCGCTCGTCGGGCGGATCGGCGCCGCGGCGGTGCTCGGTCTGCCCGGCAATCCCGTATCGGCGCTCGTCGTGTTCATGCTTCTCGGCCGGGCGATGCTCGCCCGTCTCGGCGGCGCCGCGCCGCACCGGCCCGCCGGCCTCCCCGTGCCTCTCGCGGAGCAGCTCGCCCGCAAGCCCGGCCGCACGGAATTCGTGCCGGGACGTCTCGTACGCGGCCAGCACGGTCCGCGGCTCGCTCTCCTGTCCTCCAACTCCGCCCGCCTGCGGCCCCTCGTCGAGGCCGACGGCCTCGCGGAGATCCCGACCGACATGGCGCGCGCCGCGCCTGATACGCCGGTGGCCTTCCACGCGTTCTCGGGGCTGCTCTGCTGAGGGACGCCTCAAGCCGACGCGGGCCGGAACGCCTCCACGACCTCCGGCCGCGTCTCGATCCGCGCCGCACCGATCAGGTCGAGGCAGTACGGCACCGCGGGCATGACGGCGAGCAGCGTCGTGCGGATCGAGGACGGCTTGCCCGGCAGGTTGATCACGAGCGCGCGCCCGCGGATGCCGGCGGTCTGGCGTGAGAGGATCGCGGTCGGCACGCGCTCCAGGCTCTTCGCCCGCATCAGCTCGCCGAAGCCGGGCAGCAGCTTCTCGCAGGCGGCCTGCGTCGCCTCCGGCGTGAGGTCGCGTGGGGCGGGGCCGGTGCCGCCCGTCGTGAGCACGAGATCGCAGCCCTCCTCGTCCACGAGGGCGACGATGGCGTCGCGCACGCTCTCGACGCCGTCGGGAACGAGGAACGCGAGCGGCTCGAACGGCGTGGCGAGCATCTCGTCCAGCGCCGCGCGGATCGCCGGCCCGCTCGCATCCTCGTAGATCCCGGCGCTGGCGCGGTCCGAGACGGTGAGAATGGCGATGCGGGCCGGGCGGCCGGTGTCGTCCGCCATCCTCAGCCTCCGGTGACGTTCATGTGCCGAGCGACGGCCGGCCCGCGCCCCCGCTCGACCACGAAATCGTGCCCCTCGGGCTTGTTCGCGATCGCCGCGTCCATCGCCGCGTGCAGCCGCGCGTCGCCCTCCGAGCCGCGCAAGGCTGCGCGCAGGTCGTACGCTCCCTCGTGGCCCAGGCAGGTGAAGAGCTGGCCCGTGCAGGTGACTCGCACGCGGTTGCAGCTCTCACAGAAGTTATGGGACAGCGGCGTGATGAAGCCGAGCCGGCCCCCCGTCTCCGCGACGCGCACGTAGCGCGCCGGCCCGCCGGTGCGGTGCGCGATCGGCTCCAGCGTGAAGCGCCGCCCGAGACGCGCCTTCACGGTCTCGAGCGAGAGATATTGGTCGGCCCGGTGTTGGCCGACGTCGCCCAGCGGCATCACCTCGATCAGCGTCAGGTCCATGCCGCGCCCGTGGGCGAAGCGCATCAGGCGCTCGATCTCGCCCTCGTCGGCATCCTGCAGCGCGACCGCGTTGAGCTTCACCGAAAGCCCGGCTTGCTGCGCCGCGTCGAGCCCGGCGAGGATCTTGTCGAGGGAGCCCCAGCGGGTGACGGCGCGGTAGCGCTCGGGGCAGAGGGTATCCAGAGAGACGTTGATGCGCCGCACGCCCCGCTCCGCCAGCGCCTCGGCGTTGCGGGACAAGAGCGTGCCATTCGTCGTGAGCGTGATCTCGTCGAGCGCGCCGGCATCCAGGTGCCGCGAGAGCCCGCCGATCAGGTCGATCAGATCGCGGCGCACCAGCGGCTCGCCGCCGGTGAAGCGCAGCTTGCGCACGCCGCGCGCCACGAAGGCCGAGCACAGCCGGTCGAGCTCCTCGAGCGAGAGAAGCTCGCGCTTGGGGAGGAAGGTCATCGCCTCCGACATGCAGTAGACGCAGCGCAGGTCGCAGCGGTCCGTCACCGAGACGCGCAGATACGTGACGTGCCGTGCGAAGCCGTCGACGAGGGGCGCGCAGCCCAGGGCGGGACAGGTCATGGATCGTCCCCTCAGTGCGCGTGGCTGCAGGCGGGTCCGGCTCGCGTGGCCCGGAGCGCGAAGGAGAGCATGGTCTTGAGGCAGGCGCCGCCCGGGTCCTCGGCGCGGCCGATCGTGCCGATCAGCGAGACCCAGTCGTCGTCGCCGGCGCTCGCGGTGAAGGCCTGCACCGCGCGCGCGGCGAACCCGCCGGGAGTGAGGCCGTCGCGCGACGCGGCGGCCTCGACCTCGGCCAGAAGCGGCAGGTCGCCGAGGTCGACGAGGGCCCGCATGGCGACGACCTCGTCGTCGAGGCGTGCGATGATGTCTCCGAGCAGCATCGTCGCCTCCTCAAAGCACGTTGAGCGCGCCGGGCGCGGGGATCTCGAGGCCCTCGACTGCGGATGCGGCGAGGAGGCGCGCCACGTACTGCGCCTCGGCGCGTCGGCGCACCGCCTCGCGGAGATAGGCCGCGATCCGGCCCTCGACCGCCTCGAAGGGCAGGATCCGGCCCTCGATCCTGCGATCGAGGCGGACGACGTGGACGCCGTAACGGGTCCCGACCGGATCGGACACCGCGCCGGGCGCGAGCGCGTCCATGGCGGCCTCGAACTCGGGCGTGGTCTCGCCCCGGCGGACCTGGCCGAGATGGCCGTCCTCCTCCGCCGAGGGGCAGGTCGAATGGAGCCGCGCCAGCTCGGCGAGGTCGCCGGGGCGCTCCTTCAGATGCGCGGCGAGCCGGCCGGCCTTGTCCAGCGCGGCGGCGAAGGCGGCCTCGTCCTCCCGCGGCGCGCCGACGAGAATGTGGGCGGCCTCGTAGAGGGTCGGCGCGCGGAAGCGCTCGCGGTTCGTCTCGTAGAAGCGCCGGCACTCGTCCTCGGTCGGCTCGGGCGTCACCACCTCTCGCTCGACCAGCGCGCGCTGGTCCGCCTCAGCCTGGGTTTCGCGCCGGCCCTGCGCGTCCGCGCGAGGAACGCCGACGACGCCCTGCCGCTCGGCCTCCTGCGCCAGCGCCTCGCGCAGCACGAGGGCGAGCGCCGCCTGCTTCCAGGCCGCGACCGGGGTGAGCGCCGGATGGTTCTGCACCTCGCGGGCGATCATCGCGTGGGACAGGATCTTGCCGCCGACGCGGATCGGGCGGCGGGGCGCGTTGGGGATCTGGCGGACGGAGCAGGCGGACATGGGGACGCTCCTCGGGGGCGAGCTGGAAGGGATGGGCCGGCCCGGACGGCAGCTGCCGGGCCGGCGAGGTCCGTCACTCGGCGGGCTGGGCCGCGGGGACGGGACGGGCGCGCGCAGGACGCGCCGCCGGGGCCGGCTCTTTCGCGGAGGCCGGCTTCTTGGTGCGGACCACCTGCCAGCCGCGCCGGCCGAGATACCAGACCGGGGCGGACCAGACGTGGACGAGACGGGTGAAGGGGAAGACGAGGAAGATCGTCATGCCGAGCAGGAGGTGAGCCTTGAAGATCGGGTGCACGTCCGCGATCACCGCCGAGACGCCGGGCTGGAGCGTCAGTACGCCCTGCGCCCAGGTCATGAACTTCACCATCTCGTGCCCGTCCATGTGCCCGAGCGAGAGCGGGATCGTGGCGAGGCCGAGCAGCAGCTGCGCGAAGAGGATCAGCAGGATCGCCGTATCCGCGAAGCGCGAGGTCGCGCGGATACGCGGGTCGAACAGCCGCCGATGCGTGAGCAGCGCGATGCCGGCGAGCGTCGCGAGGCCGGCGATGCCGCCCACCACGATCGCCATGCCCTGCTTGAAGCCGTGGCCGATGCCGAGCGCGTCGAAGACCGCGATGGGCGTGAGAAGGCCGACGAGATGGCCTGCGAAGATGACGAGAATGCCCACGTGGAACAGCACCGAGCCGGCGACGAGCTGCTTGCGCCGCAGGAGCTGGCTCGAGCTCGCCTTCCAGGTGTACTGCTCCCGGTCGAAGCGCAGCAGCGAGCCGACCAGGAATACGGTGAGCGCGAGATAGGGAAACCATCCGAAGAGGATGTGGTTGAGCGCGGTTTCCATGACACGGGCTCCTCAGCTGCGGTCGGTGGCGGACGAATGGGAGAAGACGGTGCGGGGACCGAGCATGCCGGGCGTCTCGAGGCCCGGCGCCGGACGGCGCGCCTGGCGCACCTTCGCCGCGAGCGAGTCGACGCCGCATTCGGCGGTCGCCGCGCCTGGGCCGAAGCGGACCTCCTCCTCCTCCCAGACTCGGTCGAGGGCCTCGAGGTCGTCGGGGTCCGTGTCCTCGATCTCCGCCAGCGCCTCGAAGGACGAGGCCTCGGGCGCCGAGGCCGCCAGCGCCACGAGGGCGGAGAACACCGCGGCGTAGGGGCTCTCCTTGCGCGCAAGCCGCTCGCGCAGGGCCTCGAAGACGTGCGCCGGCTCGGCGAGGAGCGCGCGGGCGTCCTCGCGCGGCAGGGTGGAGGCGTATTCGAGGAAGAGCGGCAGGTAGTCCGGCAGCTCGGTCGAAACGATCTCGAACCCGGCGGCGTCGTAGAGCGCCTTGAGGTCCACCATCGCCTGGCCGCGGTCGCGGCTCTCGCCGTGGACGTGCTCGAACAGGTTGAGCGAATGCGCGCGAGTGCGGTCGAAGAGGAGCACGTACCGCTCCTCGAGATCGTAGAGGTCCTCGTGCGCGAGGCCGGAGAGCAGCGGCTCCAGCGCGGCGCGGGACGCGGCGTCGAGGGCGGCCTCGACGGCGATGCCCTCGCGGATGGCGGGGATCGCGCGTACGAGCTCGCGGCTCGGGTAGCCGAGGAGCGCGGAGAGCGCCTTCAGGGTGAGCATGGCCGTGATCCTCTTCTCGCAGCCGCCCTCAGGCGACCTCCATCGGGGTTTTGCCCTGCTTGCGGGTCTTCGCCCCGAACAGGCCGGTCGTGGTGTCGCCGCCGGAGCAGCCGTTGCCGAAGGAGAAGCCGCACGAGCCGCGCAGGTCGTAGGCGTCCTCGAGGCCCATCTCGCGATGGCTGGTGGGGATCACGAAGCGATCCTCGTAGTTCGCAATCGCCATGATGCGGTACATCTCCTCGATCTGCGCGCCCGAGAGCCCGACCCGCCCGGCGATGGCCTCGTCGAGGACGCCGTCGATGGTCTTGGCGCGCATGTAGGCGCGCATGGCGAGCATCCGCTCGAGGCCTGTCACCACCGGCTCCTCGCGGCCCGCGGTCAGCAGGTTGGCGAGATAGCGCACGGGGATGCGCAGATTCTTCACGTCCGGCATCTCGCCGTCGACGCCGATCTTGCCGGCCTCCGCGGCCGACTGGATCGGCGAGAGCGGCGGCACGTACCAGACCATCGGCAGCGTGCGGTACTCGGGGTGGAGCGGGAAGGCGATCTTCCACTCCATCGCCATCTTCCAAACCGGTGAGCGCTTGGCGGCCTCGAGCCAGGCGTCCGGGATGCCCTCCTCGCGCGCCTTCGCGATCACGCGCGGGTCGTTCGGGTCGAGGAAGACCTTGAGCTGCGCCTCGTAGAGATCGCCCTCGTCCGGGGTCGAGGCGGCCTCCTGGATGCGGTCCGCGTCGTAGAGCACGACGCCGAGATAGCGGATGCGGCCCACGCAGGTCTCGGAGCAGACGGTCGGCATGCCCGCCTCGAGGCGCGGGTAGCAGAGCGTGCACTTCTCCGACTTGCCGCTCTCCCAGTTGAAGTAGATCTTTTTGTAGGGACAGCCCGAGACGCACATGCGCCAGCCGCGGCACTTGTCCTGGTCGATCAGGACGACGCCGTCCTCCTCGCGCTTGTAGATCGCGCCCGAGGGGCAGGCGGCGGCGCAGGTCGGGTTGAGGCAGTGCTCGCACAGCCTCGGCAGGTACATCATGAAGGTGTTCTCGAACTGGCCGTAGATCTCCTTCTCGACGCCCTCGAAATTGGCGTCCTTGGAGCGGCCGGCGAACTCGCCGCCGAGGATCTCCTCCCAGTTCGGGCCCCACTCGATCTTCTGCATGCGATCGCCCGTGATCTTCGAGCGCGGGCGCGCGGTGGGGAAGGCCGAGCCTTCGCGGGCGGTCTGGAGGTGCTCGTAGTCGAAGTCGAAGGGCTCGTAGTAGTCGTCGATCTCGGGCAGATCGGGATTGGCGAAGATGTTCGCCAGCACGCGCCACTTCGAGCCGATGCGCGGCTCGATGTCGCCCGAGGCCTTGCGGCGCCAGCCGCCCTTCCACTTGCCCTGGTTCTCCCAGTCCTTCGGGTAGCCGATGCCGGGCTTGGTCTCGACGTTGTTGAACCAGGCGTATTCCATGCCTTCGCGGTTCGTCCAGACGTTCTTGCAGGTCACCGAGCAGGTGTGGCAGCCGATGCACTTGTCGAGGTTGAGAACCATCGCGATCTGAGCGCGGATCTTCATGGCTTGTCCCCTTCGCGCGGCGGCCACACCGGGCTCGTCTGCGCTTCGTTCGTCGTGACTGGGGTAGCCTGGAGCGGGTCCAGGCAAAACTCGGATCATGCCCCTAAGGGCGGCCCCGGAGCCGCGCGGCGCGGGCTCCGGGGCGCTCGCGGATCACTCGGCCGCGACCGCCGGCACCGGCTCGTCGTCCAGCCAGTCCACCTTCGCCATCTTGCGCACCACCACGAACTCGTCGCGGTTGGCGCCCACGGTCCCGTAATAGTTGAAGCCGTAGGACAGCTGCGCGTAGCCGCCGATCATGTGCGTGGGCTTGAGCACCGCGCGTGTGACCGAGTTGTGGATGCCGCCGCGATTGCCGGTGATCGTCGACCCGGGCGTGTTCACGATCTTCTCCTGGGCATGGTACATCATGCACATGCCGTCCTTGACGCGCTGGGAGACCACCGCGCGGGCCGAGATCGCGCCGTTGACGTTGTAGACCTCGATCCAGTCGTTATCGACGAGGCCGGCCTTCCCGGCGTCGTTCTCGGAGATCCACACGACCGGCCCGCCCCTGTTCAGCGTGAGCATCATCAGGTTGTCGGAATAGGTCGAGTGGATGCCCCACTTCTGGTGCGGCGTGATGAAGTTGAGCACGATCTCCGGCGCGCCGTTGGAGGCGACCGAGCCTTGCACCGGCTTGATCGTCTTCATGTCGATCGGCGGCCGGTAGACGCAGAAGCCCTCGCCGAAGGCGCGCATCCAGAGGTGGTCCTGGTAGAGCTGCTGGCGGCCCGTCAACGTCCGCCACGGGATCAGCTCGTGGACGTTCGTGTAGCAGGCGTTGTAGCAGACCTTCTCCGATTCCAGCCCCGACCAGATCGGCGAGGAGATGATCTTGCGCGGCTGTGCGACCACGTCGCGGAAGCGGATCTTCTCGTCCTCCTTCGGGAGCGCCAGGTGGGCGTGCTCGCGGCCGGTGAAGGTCTCGAGCGATTCCCAGGCCTTGACCGCGACCTCGCCGTTCGTCTCCGGCGCCAGCATCAGGAGCACCTCGCAGGCGTCGATGGCGGTCTCGATCTTGGCCAAGCCCTTCGTCGGCCCCTCCTCCGTGACGACGCCGTTGAGCGCCTTCAAGGCCTCGACCTCGTGCTCGGTGTTCCAGGCCATGCCCTTGCCGCCGTTGCCGACCTTGGTCATCAGCGGGCCGAGGGACGTGAAGCGCTTGTAGAGGTTCGGGTAGTCGCGCTCGACGACCGTCACCTGCGGCATCGTCTTCCCCGGGATCGGCTCGACGGCGCCCGTCTTCCAGTCGTCGACGTCGAACGGCTGGGCGATCTCGCCGGGAGTGTCGTGCAGGATGGGGGTCAGCACGACGTCGGTCTCGACGCCGAGCACCTCGGGCGCGACCTCCGAGAACTTCTCGGCCAGGCCCTTGTATATGTTCCAGTCCGACCGGCTCTCCCAGACCGGGTCCACCGCCGCGGTGAGCGGGTGGATGAAGGGGTGCATGTCCGACGTGTTGAGGTCGTCCTTCTCGTACCAGGACGCGGTCGGGAGCACGATGTCCGAGTAGACGCAGGTCGTCGACATGCGGAAATCGAGCGTCACGAGCAGGTCGAGCTTGCCCTCCGGCGCCTCGTCGTGCCAGACGACTTCCTTGGACTTGAGCTTGCCTTCCGCGCCGAGATCCTTGCCGAGCACGCCGTGCGTGGTGCCGAGCAGGTGCTTGAGGAAGTATTCGTGCCCCTTGCCCGACGAGCCGAGCAGGTTCGAGCGCCAGACGAAGAGGTTACGCGGCCAGTTGCGCGGGTTGTCCGGGTCCTCGCACGACATCTTCAGCTCGCCGGACCCGAGCCTCTGCGCGACGTAGTCCTTGGGCGAGAGGCCCGCGGCGGTCGCCTTGGCGGCGATGCCGAGCGGGTTCTCCTCGAGCTGCGGCGCGGAGGGCAGCCAGCCCATGCGCTCGGCGCGGATGTTGTAGTCGATCATCGCACCGTCCCACGGCCCGGCGGGCGCGGTGGGGGAGAGGATGTCCTTCACGTCCATCGTCTCGTAGCGCCACTGGTCGGTGTGGGCGTAGAACGCCGACGTCGAGTTCTGCTGGCGCGGCGGCCGGCTCCAGTCGAGCCCGAAGGCGAGCGGCGCCCAGCCGCTCTGCGGCCTGAGCTTCTCCTGGCCCACGTAATGCGACCAGCCGCCCCCGGACTGCCCCACGCAGCCGCACATCACCAGCATGTTGATGGCGGACCGGTAGTTCATGTCCATGTGGTACCAATGGTTCATCGCCGCCCCGATGATTATCATCGAGCGCCCGTTGGTCTTCTCGGCATTGCGTGCGAACTCCCGCGCGACCGTGACGATCTGGTCGCGCGGGACACCGGTGATCCTCTCCGCCCACGCCGGCGAATACGGCGCGTTCTCGTCGAAGCTCTTCGCGACGTCAGCGCCACCGAAGCCGCGGTCGACGCCGTAATTGGCCAGGAACAGGTCGTAGACGGTGGCCACCAGCGCCTCGCCCTCGGCGGTCGCGATCGTCTTCACGGGCACGCGGCGCTCGAGCACGCTCGCATGCGCGTCGCTCTCGAAGTGCTCGTGCGCGATGTTGCCGAAATACGGGAAGGCGACGTCCTCGAAGCCGTCCTGCGCCCCCGCGAGCGAGAGCCGCAGGTCCACCGGCGCGCCGTCGGCGCGCTTGGCCTCGAGGTTCCACTTGCCCGTCTCGCCCCAGCGGAAGCCGACCGAGCCGTTGGGCACCACGAGCTCGCCGGTGGACTCGTCGAGAGCGAGCGTCTTCCATTCCGGATTATTGGTCTCGCCGAGCCCGCCATCGAGGTCGGATGCGCGCAGGAAGCGCTCGGGCACGAGCTTGCCGTCCTGACGCACGAGCCGCACCAGCATCGGCATGTCGGTATAGCGCTTGGCGTAGTCGACGAAGTACGGCACCTGCCGGTCGACGTGGAACTCCTTCAGGATGACGTGGCCCATGGCCATGCCGAGCGCGGCGTCCGTGCCCTGCTTCACCGACACCCACATGTCCGCGAACTTGGAGGCCTCGGAATAGTCGGGGCAGATCACCACCGACTTCGCGCCGCGATAGCGCACCTCGGTGTAGAAATGCGCGTCCGGCGTGCGGGTCTGGGGCACGTTCGAGCCCCACAGGATCAGGAAGCCGGAATTGTACCAGTCGGCGCTCTCGGGCACGTCGGTCTGCTCGCCCCAGGTCTGCGGCGAGGCCGGCGGCAGGTCGCAATACCAGTCGTAGAAGGACATGCAGACGCCGCCCATCAGCGACAGGTAGCGCGCGCCGGCGGCGTAGGACACCATCGACATGGCCGGGATCGGCGAGAAGCCGAAGACGCGGTCCGGGCCGTAGGTCTTGACCGTGTAGGCGTTCGCCGCCGCGATCATCTCGTTGACCTCGTCCCAGGTCGCGCGGACGAAGCCGCCGTGGCCGCGGATCGAGGTGTAGGCCTTGCGCTTGGCCGCATCTTCCTGGATCGAGGCCCAGGCGGCGACCGGCGTGCGGATTGCGCGCGCCTCGCGCCACAGGCGCAGCAGGCGACCGCGCACCAACGGGTGCTTCACGCGGTTGGCCGAGTAGAGGTACCAGGAGTAGGAGGCGCCGCGCGCGCAGCCGCGGGGCTCGTGGTTCGGCAGATCGGGTCGCGTGCGCGGGTAGTCCGTCTGCTGCGTCTCCCAGGTGACGATCCCGCCCTTGACGTAGATCTTCCAGGAGCACGAGCCCGTGCAGTTCACCCCGTGGGTGGAGCGCACGACCTTGTCGTGCTGCCAGCGCTTTCGGTAGCCGTCCTCCCAGCCGCGATCCTCGCGGGTGGTGATGCCGTGGCCGTCCGAGAAGGCCTCGTCCTTGCGGGTGAAGAAGGTCAGCCGATCGAGAAAGTGGCTCATGAGGGTGGTCCTCTCGGGTGTCTCTGGCGAGGCTCGAACGGCGCGCGACGGGCGCGGGAGTCTCGACTGGAATGAATCTCGGGTACGCGACTGTGGTAGCCCGGGGGCGCGCGCGCCGACATTCAGATGCGCTCCATAAGGGCTTGCCCCGGGAGGGTTTTCCACCCTCCCCGAGGCTGCATCAGCAGGGCGTCGCGGCGCCCCGGCGGGCGTACATCCACCAGTTCAGGGCGACGTTGAAGGCGAAGAACACGGCGAGCCCGTAGAAGACGACGTTCGGGTTGCCGTAGGCGGCGAAGGCGCCGGCGAACATCATGCCGAAGACGAAGGGGCCGTAGGCCGCGATCGCCGCGGTGAAGCCGATCACGCCACCGGCCTGGCGGGGCGGGAAGATCATCGGCATCTGCTTGAAGGTCGAGGCGTTGCCGACGCCCGAGAATGCGAACAGGCCGAGCATGGCGATGATGAAGTACGGGAACTGCGCCATCGAGTCGGGCGTCGTGAAGGTCGGGATCGAGGCCGCACAGGCGACCATGCCGAGGCCCGCGACCTGGGTGACCTTCGCCCCGCCGAACCGGTCCGAGAGGGGGCCGCCGACGACGCGCAGAAGCGAGCCCACGAGCGGGCCCAGGAAGGCGAAGGCGAGCGGGTCGGGTGCGTTCTCGAGGCCGCCGTAGCACTTGGCGATGAGCAGCGGGAAGGTGCCCGCGAGCCCGGCGAAGGCGCCGAAGGTCATCATGTAGAGGCTCGTCATCGACCAGGTGTGGCGCGAGCGGAAGATGTCGAGCTGCTCGCGGAACTTCGCCGTCACCGGCACGCTCTTCAGGAAGGCGAGCGCACAGAGGCCGAAGATCGCGATGAAGGGGATGAACACCGCGGTGGCGTTCTGCAGGTAGACGGGCGTCTCGACGCCGTTCTTGGTGAGCACCTGCGCCTCGCCGAGGAAGGTCGCCCCGCCGAAGAGCGTCACCGTGATGATCCACGGCGTGACGAACTGGACGACGGAGACGCCGAAATTCCCGATGCCGGCCTGGATCGCGAGGGCGGTGCCCTGGAGGCGCTTGGGGAAGAACAGCGACGTCGACGGCATGAAGGACGAGAAGTTCCCGCCGCCGAGCCCGGCGAGGAAGGCGAGACCCATCAGGATCGCGAAGGGCGTCTGCGGGTTCTGCACCGCGAAGAACCAGCCGACCGCGGGGAGGAGCAACGAGAGCGTCGACCAGCCCACCACGGCGCGGGTGCCGTAGATCGGCGTGAGGAACATGTGCACGAGGCGCAACGTGCCGCCGGCGAGGCCGGGCATCGCCGCGAGCCAGAACAGCTGGCTCGTCGAGAGCTGGAAGCCGATCGCCGGGAGGCGCACGACGAGCGCCGAGACGAGGAACCAGATCACGAAGGCGAGCGTCAGGTTCGCCGTGGTGATGGTGAGCGTACGCCAGGCGAGGCGCGAACCGCCGGCGGCCCAGAAGGCCTCGTTCTCCGGCTCCCAGCGCGAGAGCCGATCGCCGCGCGACTCGGGTCCCGATTGGTGGTCCTGCGGCTTCACGGGTGTGGCTGCGACGGACATGGGTCCGATCCTTCCTTGGGAGGAGTGCGAGTGGGCGGGCCGAGGCGCTCCGAGCGCACCGGCCCATCGGGGATCATTCGGCGGGCGCGGGTGTGCCGGCGGCGCCGCTCGAGATGCGGGCGAGCGTCGCGCGAAGATCGTCGAGGCTGCCGAAGCGGGCAGTGACGGTGAGGCCTTCGCCCTTCTCGACGACGGCGACCTTCTGGGAGCCGGCGAAGACGAGGGCGAGCTCGGCTTCGGCCTCCTTGCGGCGGCGCGCCTCGAGCGCGATCGCCTCGTCGACGGAGGAGACGAGGTACTCGTCGCCGAAGCCGCCCTGCGGCTCCTTCAGCCAAATCAGGCAGACGAGCCAGGAGACGAAGGCGCCGGCCGCGATGATGAAGAAGAACTGGCTCGGCGTGACCATCGTGAAGACGAAGAGGTAGAACACCGCGCCGACATTGCCGTAGGCGCCGGCCATGCCCGAGATCTGGCCGGTGACCCGGCGCTTGATCGAGGGAATGATGCCGAAGGTCGCGCCCTCCGCGCCCTGCACGAAGAAGGAGCAGAAGATCGTGATGGCGATGGCGACGATCAGCGGCCAGCTCGAGTTCATCAGGCCCATCAGGCCGAAGCCGACCGCGATGCCGAGCATGTAGGACAGCATCACGAACTTGCGGTTCCCGAACCGATCCGAGACGAGCCCGCCCATCGGCCGCGCGAACAGGTTCACGAAGGCGAAGGAGGAGGCGATGATGCCCGCGACCGCAGCGTTGAGGCCCCAGGTCTGCTCGAAGAACAGCGGCAGCATCGACACGACGGCGAGCTCCGCGCCGAAGTTGGCGAAGTATGTCGTGTTGAGTGCGGCCACGCTCTTGAAAGGATAGCGGTCGTCCGCGGGCACGCCCTTCTTGAGGATCGGCACGTTGACGCGCAGCACCTGGAAGATCTGGTAGAGGATGACGACGATGATCGCGGCGTAGACGAAGCTCGCGGTCATGCCGTCGAGATAGCCCATGTCTTCCGTGCGCCACACGAGGATCGCCAGGATGCCGACCATCGGCACGGTGAAGAGGACGAGGAGCGCGAGATCGCCCCAGGTGCTCACCTCGAGCGCGGCCGCCTTGCGCGGCTTGCGGTGGCTGTCCGGGTGCGGGCCGTCGGTGAGCGCGAACCAGTAGAATACGCCGTAGCCGGCCATTACGACGCCCGAGAGCGCGATCGACCAGCGCCAGCCCTCGTCGCCGCCGAACAGCGTCAGCGCGATGGTGGGCAGCGTCATCGCGGCCGCGGCCGAGCCGAAATTGCCCCAGCCGGCATAGAGCCCCTCGGCGAACCCGATGTCGCGCGGCTTGAACCAGAGCGCGACCATGTGGATGCCGACCACGAAGCTCGCGCCGATCGACGACAGGACGAGCCGCGAGACGAAGAGCTGCTCGCGCGTGTCGCCGAAGGCGAAGGCGAGCGCCGGGATCGCCATCAGCACCATCAGGATCGAGAACACGCGGCGCGGGCCGAAGCGGTCGAGCGCCATGCCGACGATGATGCGCGCCGGGATGGTCAGCGCCACGTTCGCGATGGCGAAGAGCTTGAGATCCTCCGACGTCAGCCAGTCCACCGAGCGCAGCATGCTCGACGCCAGCGGCGCCATGTTGAACCAGACATAGAAGGAGATGAAGAAGGCGATCCAGGTCAGGTGGAGCGCCCTGATGTCCCGGTTCTTGAACCGGAAGACGTCGGAGACTTGCATCGGACGAGAGCCTTATGGAAGGCGGCGGCCACGCACGGGCGTGCGGCGTGTCGTCAGGGGGCGGGAACGATCATCAGCGGGCACTGGACCCGACGCGCCAGGAAGGCGCTCACCGAGCCGAAGGTCATGTGGTCGAACTCCTCGACCAGCGCGTCGATCTTCGAGGCGAGGAAGCCCTTGTCCGGCTTGTGGCTGTGGCGCGCCATGACGAGGAGGTCGGGATGGCGCTCCTGCGTCGCGCGCAGGATCATCTTGCGCGCGTCGCCCTCGGCGATGAGGACGCGGGTCTTGAGCCCCGCGGCGGTGAGCTCCGCGGCGGCGGCCTCGGCGCCGGCACGCTGCTCGCGGTACTGCTCATCGAACATGTCGTCGGTCGCGCTCGTCGCGGAGCCGACGTCCTCGATGACGGAGATCAGGGTGATCTCCGGCTTGGCCTCGGCGAACATCGACTTCACCGCCTCGAGGGCGATGCGCGCATTGCGCGAGTGGTCGTAGGCGAGCATCAGGTGCATCGGTGAGCTCCGCGCGGGACGAACGTCCTCTCGGCCAGGGTGCGCGGACGATGTCACGAGAAAGCCGGTTTGGAACTTGACTTAAGTCAAGTCGGTGGCCGCGACCTGGCATGCTCGCGTCAGTACCTAAGGAAGGTCCCTTAGCCACGGCAACGGAATTTTCGGCTTCATGGCGGCTCGCCTCGCGCATCTAATCGGATGTGCAACAGCCTGCGTGCTTGATATTTGTCGTTCGGCCGAGATGCTGGCGGCGATCGGCCGACCTGGAGAAAGCCAGCTTGAACGAAGTAGCCTCACCCGCCTGCTCGCTGCATCTCGCGGATCCATCATACGCGGGCCTCGATGAGGAAGCCCTCGCCCGAGCCTACTGGCGTGCGCGACGCGGCAGCCGTCGATGCCGTCGCGGGGTGGCCGACCTCGTGGCAGCGGCCGAAGCACGACGCCGCAGGACGTTGCGGCTCGCCAGGCCCGATCGGGCCTGACGATGTCTCGTTGCGCCGGCGCAGTTCACCTGCAGCGCAAGGTGGACAGGTGCGTGCCGGGCCTTTCTCCATGCTACGGGCGAGGAGGTGCCGGGCGCCGCCCGACGATTCGGGCCGACCGTGTCAGACAGGCAGGCGCAGCGCCTTCGGCCCGACGCCCAGCCCGATCATCAGGCTCTCCGCGATGCGCTGTGCGCGATCGGCGAAGAAGGCAGCCCCATCCGGCGAGCAGACGTCGCGCGCGGTCGCCTCGAACAAGGCGAGCCAGCGGGCGAAGATCGCCTCGTCGAGATCCATGCCGCGATGCGCGACGTGCGGCTTGCCCTGGTAGCGGCCGGTCCCGCGCGCCACGGAGGACCAGAAGTCCACCATCTTGTCGAGATGCGCATCCCAGCGCCCGGCGAGGCGGTCCTCGAACACGGGGCCCAGCACCGAGTCCTCGCGCACGCGGCCGTAGAAGGCGTGAACCAGGCGAGCGACGTCCGCCTCGGAAATCTCGGCCGCCGGCTCGACGAGCCGAATGCGAGTATCGGTCACGGCGTCCTCCGAAGACAGGCGCTGCGGATGCCGCTTCCATCTACGCCTATAAAAAGGTACTGTCGATACCTGTTTCCACGGACACGCCGCGATGAAGCTCACCCTGCACACCGACTACGCCCTGCGCATGCTGATGACGCTCGCAGTCCTGGAGGGCCGCGTGGTCTCGATCGAGGAGCTGGCGCGTCGGCACCGCGTCTCGGAGAACCACCTGCGCAAGGTCGCGCAGACGCTCGTCCGGATGAGGCTCGTCGCGAGCGTGCGGGGGCGCGCCGGCGGCCTGCGGCTCGCCGTCGATCCCGCGGGCGTGCGTATGGGTGGCGTCGTGCGCGCACTGGAAGAGGACCTCGCCCTCGTCGAGTGCCTCGGCGAGGGCCCGTCCTCCTGCGCCCTCGCCGGTACCTGCCGCCTGACGGGCGCGCTGGCGCGGGCGCTCGACGCCTTCTTCGCCGAGCTCGATCGCCTCACGCTCGCCGAGCTCGCCGGACGCGGCCCGGCGATGCGAGCCAGGCTCGGGCTCGAGGAGGCCATCGCCGCACCCTAAGGGCTACTCCGGAATTGGCGGGCGGCGCGGTCTCGCCCAAAAACAGGTAACGGCAATACCTCTTTCAGGAGACCGCCATGGTCGCTCTCGACGTCTCGCACGCTTCGCGCGCCGCCCGGCTCGGCAAGCCGAAGGCGGAGGGCATGCGCGGACGGGTGACGCCACAAGCGGTCTCGGGGCGCTACCGCCGGATCAAGTGGGGCGTGCTCGTCGCCTGTCTGGGCCTCTACTACGCGCTGCCGCTGCTGCGCTGGGACCGCGGCCCCGGCCAGCCGGACCAGGCGGTCCTCCTCGACCTCGCGCATGTGCGCGCCTACCTCTTCGGCCTCGAGCTGTGGCCGAGCGACGTGATCCTGGTGACGGGGCTCCTCGTGGTCGCCACGCTGGTCCTCGTCCTGGCGAACGCTCTCGCCGGCCGGGTCTGGTGCGGCTATCTCTGCCCGCAGACGGTCTGGACCGACCTCTTCCTGCTCATCGAGCGGCGCATCGAGGGCGACCGCCGCGAGCGGCTGCGCAAGCGCGAGGGGCCGCTCACCGCGCGCCGCATCCTCGAGATCGGGGCGAAGCACGCGCTCTGGCTCCTCGTCGCGGTTCTGACCGGCGGCGCCTTCGCGCTCTATTTCGCCGATGCGCCGACGCTGCTCGTCGGCCTCGCCACCGGCGCGGCACCGGCCGCGACCTACGGCGCCGTCGCGGCGCTGACGCTGACCACCTATGTTCTCGCCGGTCACGCTCGCGAGCAGGTCTGCACCTGGATGTGCCCCTGGCCGCGCCTGCAGAACGCGATCTTCGACCCGAAGGCGCTCTCCGTCGTCTACCGCGACGCCCGCGGCGAGCCGCGGCTGCCGGCGAAGCGCGCGCTGGAGCGTCGGGGCAAGGGCGAGGCGGCCGGGGATTGCGTCGACTGCGCGCAATGCGTCGCGGTCTGCCCGATCGGCATCGACATTCGCGAAGGGCCGAATTTCGCCTGCATCAATTGCGGCCTGTGCGTCGACGCCTGCGACGGCGTCATGACGCGGCTGTCGCGCGCCCGCGGGCTGATCGCCTACGCTCCGTGGGAAGCCGTCGAGGCCGAGCGGGCCGGCGAGACCGCCCCGCCGTGGCGCGCCTTGCGACCGAAGACGCTCGCCCTCGCCGCTGGCATTCTCGCCGTTGCCGGCGCGATGATCGTCACGCTGGCGCTGCGGACGGACCTCGCCATCACCTCGGTCCACGACCGCAATCCGGCGGCGGTGCTGCTGACAGACGGACGCGCGCGCAACGGCTACGCCGTGACCGTGGCGAACAAGTCGCTGGAGGAGCGCACGCTCGTGCTCTCGGTCGAGGGCCTGGCGGACGCGGAAGTCTCCATCGTGGGAGCCGACCCCGAAGGCCGCGTCGTGCTCGAGGCCGGAGCGCGGCGTCCCCTGCGCGTCCTCGTCAGCAGCGGTGCGCGGCAGAAGCGCGACATTGCGATCGTCGCCGCGGACGTCTCGACTGGAGCGACACGCCGCACCGCCGATGTGTTCGTGCTCCCGGCCCGATGATCCGAGGAGGAGAGCGCATGGCCACCGGCCTGCTTCTGCGCGCGCTCGGAACCTGCGCCCTCGCGCTGGCGGCGTCCGGGCTCGTCCTGCCGCTCCTGCCGACGACGCCCTTCGTGATTCTCGCCGCCTGGTGCTTCACCCGCGCGAGCCCGGCGCTGGCGGCCCGCCTGCGCGCGCACCGACGCTTCGGGCCGGCCCTGCGCGCATGGCAGGACGAGCGCGCGATCGCGCCGAAGGCGAAGCGCGCGGCGTTCATGGCGCTCGGGATCTCCTACGCCATCGCCGTCGCGACCATGCGCGATCCGGCCATCGCGGTCGTGCTCGCGGCGCTGTTCGTCGCACTCGGCGTCTTCCTGGCGACGCGGCCGGCACCGACGCGCGGCGGACCCTCTCCCGACGGGCGACATGCTCGGGCGCGCAGGGGGGCGAGCCGGGATCGGCTCCCGGCTTCGCATCCATCATGGCCGAGCGAGTGCCGAAGAGCGTCGACGGTGCGTCACCCGCTCGAGCCCGATGCACGGACATCTCCGGTCAGCCGAACACCAGCCCACCGTCGACGACGAGGTTCTGGCCCGTCACCGCACGCGCCCATGGCGAGGCGAAGAAGAGAACCGCGTCCGCGAGCTCCTCGGGCGCCGTCACGCCGCCCGAGCGGCGTCTGGGATGCGATGACGTCGGACTCCATCGTCGACCCTGAAGCGGCCTGTCGCATGCGGATCGCGATCATCGGAGCAGACGCCTCTTCGCTCGACGGAGCCCGGTGATGCCGATCCCGCGCACATCCAGCCGGTTCGGGCCGCCGATACTCTCCTACGGGCTCCGGCCGTTCTTCCTTCTCGGTGCGCTCTACGGGGGGGCGGCGATCCTCGTCTGGCTCGTGATGCTGAGCGGGCACCTCTCGCTTCCGACCGGACTCGCCCCTCGGGACTGGCACGTCCACGAGATGCTCTACGGCTACCTCGCCGCGGTGATAGCGGGCTATCTCCTGGCATCGATCCCGAACTGGACGGGTCGCCTGCCGCTCGAGGGGGGACGCCTCCTCGTCCTCCTGGCGCTGTGGGTCGCCGGCCGCATTGCCGTCGGGACATCCGCATGGACGGGATGGATGTTCGCCGCCGCCGTCGATCTGTCGTTCCTCGCGATCCTGGCGCTCGCGGTGCTCCGCGAGACGATCGCCGGGAAAACCTGGCGGAACATGAAGATCGTGGCCGTGCTCGTCGCCCTGCTGGCGGGCAACCTGAGCTTCCACCTGGAGGCGCACCTCGACGGCACCGCCGAGCACGGGGCACGGATCGGAACGGCAGCGATCGTCGTCCTCGTCGTGCTGATAGGCGGCCGCGTCGTCCCGAGCTTCACACGGACTGCGCTCGCCGGAGGAAAGCCCGGGCCCCTCCCGGCGTCCTTCGGCGGCTTCGACGTCGCCGCGCTCGCCGTCGCAGCCGCAGCCCTGGCGAGCTGGGTCGTCGCGCCGGACGCTCCGGCCGCCGGAGTTCCTCTCCTCCTGGCAGGCGCGGCGCAGGCGATCCGCCTCGCGCGCTGGGCGGGCAACCGCGCTGCGAGAGACGTCGACGTCCTGGTGCTCCACCTCGCCTACGCCTTCGTGCCGCTCGGCTTCGTGCTCGTCGGCCTCGCCGCCCTGCTGCCGGGCCTGCACGCGAGCATCGGCATCCACGCCTGGACCGGCGGCGCCTTCGGTACGATGACGATCGCCGTGATGACCCGCATCGCCGCGCAGCACACACGCCGCCCGATCCTGGACGCCCCGGCTCTCCCGGCGCTCTACGGCCTCGTCGTCGCGGCGGCGCTGGCGCGGATCGCAGCGGGGTTCGCCGGCCCCCATGCGCTGCCCCTGCTGACGGCGTCGGCGCTGGCCTGGGCGGCGGCGTTCCTCGGCCTGTTCGCCCTGCTCCTGCGACCGCTCACCGCGCCGAGGCTCGCCTCGCCGAAGCCCCTTCGACCGGCGCCCGGCTCGCTCCTCGCTCCGACCACCCCCGCTCGGTCAGGCGCCGAGCCCGACGATGCGCCACGGGCGCGAAACGGAGCCTGACATGCCCGAGAGATTGATCGAAGCCGTTTTTCCTGGGCCCGGCGACGCGGTCAGCAACGCGGTGGGCGTGGGCGAGGAGAACAATCGCGATTTCCTGCGGATGCGGGTGAACTCTCTGGTCTGGACCGCGGTCGGAACGGTGGCCGTCGTGACCCTGGTGACATCGACGGGTCGAGTCCCGCGCTTCAGCCGCCGTCGAGCCAGCCACGGTAGAAGTCCCGCACCGGCCCGAGCAGCGCCGCCGCCAGCCGGCGGCGCTCGTCCTCCGCCGTCGTGTCCGGACGGTCCAGCGCCGCGGCGAGCGCGGAGAAGACGTCCTCGCGGTCGACGCGCGTGAAGCGCCCCTCGGCATAGACGACGCGCCCGCCGATCATCACGGCCTCGACGGCCTGCGCCTTGGCCCTGCGCACCAGCACGTCGACGAGCGGCATCCGCGGGTCCTGCCAGGGCCGCGTCACCGCCGGCCAGTCCAGCAGTACGAGGTCCGCCAGCAGGCCCGGGGCGAGCCGGCCGATGCGTCCGGCGAAGGGCGTCGTCGCCGCGCCGTGCTCGGTCGCCATGCGCAACACCTGCGCCGCCGACGGCGCGGGGGCGTCGTGACCCGGCGGGCGGTGGTGGGTCAGGACGAGGCGCATCTCCTGGAGCATGTCGCGATCGTCGTTGATGCCGGCCTCGTCGATGCCGATCGCCGTGGGGACGTCGGCCGCGAGCACGGCGTTGAGGTCGAGCCGCCCGCTCTTCAGGCGCAGGTTCGACGAGCAGTTATGGCACAGGCAGGCCCCGCGCTCACGCACCAGCGCGAGGTCGTCCGGCGTCATCCACACGCCGTGGCCGATCGTCGTCTGCGGGCCGATCAGGCCGAAGCGGTCCATGTGGGCCACCGCCGAACCGCCCGAGCGGCGGTGGGCGTAGTCGCGCTGGTAGGGCGTCTCCAGCAGGTGCATGTGCATCGGCGCGCCGGTGTCCGACGCCATGCGGGCGGCGCTCTCCAGCGCGGCGTCGGAGAGCCAGTGCAGGTTCGAGGGCGCGATCTGGATCGCGATCAGCGGATCGCCCTCGTAGCGGCCGCGCAGCGCGTGGAAGACCGCGACCTGCTCGGCGAGCGGCAGGCCGAAGCCCGAAAGATAGGCCATGGTGGGCCCGCGCAGGGGCTCGGGCAGCATCGCCACGAAGTCCTCGTCGGCGGCGTAGATCATGCGGTTCTGGTCGCGCAGCGCGAACGAGTAGGAGACCCGCATGCCGATCTCGGCATAGGCGCCCACGATCGTCTCGGCTCGGGCGACCACCGCATCCGTGTCGCCCGGCGCGCGGGAGTGGAGATGCTGCACCGTGGTGACGCCGGACGCGATCATCTCGAAGGCGGAATAGAGCGTGTCGAGCCGTGGGTCGACGTCGCGCATGACGAGACGCTCGGGAAACCAGAGCTCGAGCGGCTGGTCGCGCGCGCCCATCTGGAAGGGCGTCATGCCGACGTGATGATGCGCGTTGACGAGCCCCGGCATCAGGAAGCGTCCACGCCCGCCGATCTCGGCGGCCTCGGGATGAGCGCGGCGCAGCTCGTCCGCGGGGCCGACGGCGACGATGCGCTCGCCCTCCACGAGGACGCCGGCATTCTCCAGGATCTCCGGCGTCCCGTCCGCGGTAAAGCCGGTGAGGACGTGGTCGGCGAGAACGAGGTATCCGGTCATCGACATCTCTCGGAGAGGCGCACGCGAGACAGGCGCACGGCGGCGGGGACGGGCTCCACGAGCGGCACCGGCAGGCGTCCCGCCAGCCGCCTCGCCGCGACCGCGAGCGGGCCGCCGCCGATGACGATGGCGTCGGCGCCGCCGTCATCGATCGCCCGGCGGCAGGCGGCCTCGAGCGCCGCGACGAGCGCGTCGGTATCGGCCATGATCGCCAGCGGGTCGCCCGGCGTGACGAAGGTGCCGACGAAATGCTCGTGCCCGAGGGCCTGCGCGTTGGCGGCGATGGAGGGCGCCAACGCGGGCGTCGTCGTCACCACGGCGAAGCGTGGGGCGTGCGCAGCCGCCTCCGCCATCCCCGCCTCGGCGATGCCGGTGACGGGGCAGGAGAGGCGCGCGCGCAGGGCCGCGAGGCCGGGGTCGCCGAAGGCGGCGACGATCACGGCGTCGCCGTCCGCGAGCTCGGCCGCGAGGTCGTCCGCCAGCGCCTCGACCGCCTGCGCCGCCACGGCGAGCGCCTGCGGATCGGCGATGAGCGGCGCGCCGAAGCGCGCCGTCACGCCGCGCACGGGCAATCCCGCCACCTCGGCGGCGATGGCGACCATGGCGTCCGTGGTCGCGCGGGAGGTGTTCGGGTTGACGAGCGTCAGCCGCATGGGCGGGTCCTGTCCAAGGCCTCGTCGAAGGCGCGCGCGATCTCGGCGCGTGTCGCGATGAACAGCCGGTCGCGGCGCCGGTCGAGCTCGTCGAGAACGCCCGTGAAGGCCTTGAAGCGCCCCGGCCGGCCGACGATGCGCAGGTGAAAGCCGATGTTGAGGAGCCGCGGCAGCCCGCGCGCGGCCTCCGCCTCGAGCACGTCGAGCGCGTCGGCGACGTACTCCACCATCTCGGAGGCGCGCACGAAGCCGTTGGGGTGGAAGAACTTCATGTCGTTGGCGTCGAGCGCGTAGGGCACGACCAGGAGCCCGGTCTCGGGGTCGCGATAGGGCAGGTCGTCGTCGAAGCCGTTCGACGTGTAGAGGTAGCCGCGCTCGGCCAGGAGCCGGCGCGTCCAGGGGCTCTCCGCGCCGCGGCAGAAGAAGCCGACCGGGCGGCTCCCGGTCGCGGCTTCGATGGCCGCCGCGGTGCGGTCGAGATCGGCGGCCTCGACGGCGGGGTCGTCGTAATCGGCGTGCGGCCGCCAGAGCCAGCCGTGGCTCGCCGTCTCGTGCCCGTCGGCGGCGAGCATGGCGAGGACCGGCGCGGCGCGCTCGGCGGCGCGGCCGCAGGCGAAGAGCGTGCAGGGCAGGGCGCGCTCGCGCAGGGCGTCGGCCATCCGCCAGGCGCCGGCGCGGGTGCCGTAGGCGAAGATCTGCGCCTGGCCGGGGTCGGGCCGGCTCTCGGGCACGACGGAGACCACCTCGCCGATGCGCTCGCTCGCGGGATCGCCGTCGAGCACCTGCTGCTCGGCGCCCTCCTCGAGGTTCACCACCACCGAGACCGCGAGCCGCGCCCCGTTCGGCCAGGTGAGATCGGGCCAGCGCCCGCCATAGCCGACGAGGTCGCGGGTCATCTCGCAAACCCGTCAGGGCACGGCCGCGGCGTCCACTCCGGCAGCCCGAGCCCGGCGCGCCAGGCCCGCGCGATCTCGGCGCGCGTCGCGAACCAGACGCCGGGCCGCGCCAGCGCGTGATCGAGGAAGGCCTCGAGCCCGCCGATCCGCGCCGGGCGGCCGATGATGCGGGTGTGCAGGCCGATCGAGAGCATGCGCGGCGCGTGCGCCCCCTCCGCGTAGAGGCGCTCGAAGGCGTCGATGCAGTATCGGGCGAAATCCGCGCCGAAGACGAAGCCGCCATTGTTGTAGAAGCGCATGTCGTTGGTGTCGAAGGCGTAGGGCAGCACCACGTGCGGCACCGCCGCGGTCTCGACGATGTACGGCAGATCGTCGTCGTAGGCGTTCGAATCGTAAAGGAATCCGCCCTGCTCCACCAGGAGGTCGCGGGTGCGCGGCGAGGTGGCCGAGCGCGTGTGCCAGCCGAGCGGCGGCGCGCCGGCGGCGTCCGTGATCGCCGCGACCGCCCGCGCGATGGCGCGGCGCTCGGTCGCCTCGTCCATGTGGACGTGGCGCTCCCAGCGCCAACCGTGCGCCGACACCTCGTGCCCGTCCGCCACGGCCTCGGCCGCGATCCAGGGCGTGCGTTCGATCGCCCGGCCGCAGGCGTTCAGCGTCGCGCGCACGCCGCGGGCGGCCAGCGCCGCACGGATGCGGGGCCAGCCGGCGCGGGGGCCGTAGGCGAAATGGCTCTCCATGCACAGGTCGCGCGCGCCCTCGACCCGCTCGACCGCCTCGTAGATCGCCTCGTTGCGCTCGTCCCCGTCGCCGATCGAGAGCTCGGCGCCCTCCTCGATGTTGACGACGACCGAGACCGCGAGCCGCGCGTCGCCCGGCCAGCGGATGGCGGGCGCGCCGTGGCGATAGCCGGCGAGGTCGCGCGCGCTCATGCCGCCCTCGCCGCGTCCATGAAGCGGCGGCAGAGATCGGCGTCCCAGCGCAGCACGTCCTCGGGTGCCGCGTCCCGGCGCATCAGCGCGGTGGAGACGATCACGCCCTGCGCCGCGCCGAGCGCCTGCGCCACGTTCTCCTCCGTGACGCCCCCGCCGATCAGCACCGGGCGGCGCAGCCCGCGCTCGCGCAGGGCCGCGATGCGCGCGAGCGTGTCGGGGAAGCTCGCGCCGGTGATGACGAGCCCGTCGGCGCCGGACTTCTCCGCCCATTCGGCGGCGACGGGCTGGCTCTCCGAGGAGAGCGGCACTGCGGTGCGGTCGTGCACGTCGGCGAGGATGGCGATGTCCGCGCGCCCGAGCGCGGCGCGATGCGCGGTGGATCGCGGCGCGAGCGCGTGGCGGGGGCCCGCCGCGGTCATCGCGCCGCCGACGAAGATCTTCAGCCGCACGAAATCGGCGCCCGCCGCGTGCGCGATCGACAGGGCGGCCTCGGCATCGTGCGCCTCGACGATGATGCCCAGCCCGAGATCGGGCACCTCGGCGCGCACGAGGCGAGCGATCGAGGCCATCAGCGCGATCGTCTCGGAGGCGGCGGGGCCGTCGGTTCGGGTCTGGTCCTGGAGCTTCACCCAGGGCACGCCGGCCTGCGCGAACAGCCGGGCGTTCGCCACGGCGTAGTCCTCGAGCCAGGCGACGGAGTGGCGCGTGCGGGCGAAATCCGGGAGGTGCAGCGCCGCGACGACGAGGGGGCGCGTGGCGAACAGGCGAGCGGTCATCGCGGTGCGGTCTCCGGCGAGGGCGAAGGCGAGGAGGAGAGGCGAGCGAGCGCCGCGCGGGCGGCGTCTCGGTCGACGGGGAGCGCGCCGTCGGCGCCGAAATGCTCGACGATGCGCGCGGCCGAGATCGCGCCGAAACGTGCGGCCGCGACGGGATCGCCCGTCTCGACGAGGCCGGCGAGGAAGCCGCCGCAGAAGGCGTCGCCCGCGCCGGTCGGGTCGAGGGTCTCCGCCGGCGCGGCGGGTACCAGCACGGCCGTGCCGGTCGCTCTGTCGAGGACGAGCACGCCCTGCGGGCCGAGCTTCACGCCCACCGCGCCGGGGCAGCGGCTCGCGAGCACGGCGAGCGCGGCTGCGGGACGTTCGCCCGGGACGAGCGCCGCGAGCTCGACCTCGCTCGGCAGGAACGCGTCGAGGCGCGCGAGCACGGGCGCGAGTTCGTCGAGGCCGTGCGCGACGAGCTGGTGGCCGGGATCGGCGATGATCGTCATCCCGGTCGGTGCGAACCGGTCGAGCATGGCGCGCACCACTGCGAGCTGGCTCGGCGCGAGATGCACGCCGCGCGCCCGCAGGAACGGCCCGGGGACGTCCTCGGGACGCAGCGGGTTGTCGACGCGAAAACGCGCGTAGCCGATCTCGCCCGCCGGCGCGATGCGCTGCGCGAGCGCCGCGCGCCAGGCGCGGACCTGCTCGGGCGTCAGCCGGTCGGTGGGAAAGCCCGCGGCGGCGAGCTCCTCGGGCGTGCTCTGCAGCCCCTCCTCACGCCGGCCGGCCTCGTCGTAGATGAACCAATGGCAGGCGGCGAGCCGCGCCTCGCTCGCGGCGACCCCGCTCGTATCGACGCCGGCCGCCTCGAGCCGCGCCAGAACCGTGCGCGGGTAGGAGGCCGGCGCGCGGCTCACGAGCCCCACCCGCGCCACCCAGGCGAGCGCGCCCGCCGCCGAATAGGCGCCGTTGCCCCCGGCCCGGGCGAGGGCGACGGTCCCGTCGGCGGCGACGACGTTGTCGATCGTCAGCCCGCCCACCGTGACGAGGTCGGGCGTCATTCAGCCTCCCAGACGCGGCGCGCCCAGACCCAGCGCGTCGCGCGCCATGGCGACATGGTAGCCGAACAGGTGCAGCGGCACGGAGTAGACGATCGGCGCGACCAAGTCCGGCACGAGCGGCAGGCTCCAGGCGACGTCGGCGATCTCCGCCAGCTCCGTCTCGCCTTCGGGCGCGAGCACGATGCAGAAGCCCTCGCAACCCCGGCTCATGATCGCCGTCTCGAGCGCCCGCGTCCGGCTGGCAGTGTCGGGCGCGACGAGGAAGATCGCGTCGCCCGCCTTCTGGGTGCGGTAGTGGTGGTATTCCTCGAGAGGGAAGGCGATCGCGTGGATCGGCGCGAGCTCCTTGAGCTTCGCCGCGCCGAAGGCCGCCGGCGCGTAATGCGGCCCGGCGCCCGCGAGCAGCACGAGATCGGCGCGGGCGAGCCGCTCGCCCAGCGCCCGGGCGGGTTCGTAGAAGGCGTTCGCCACGGCGTCGACGGTATCGGGTAGCGTCGAGAGCGCCTCCGCGACGGCGTCGGCGGCCGGGCCCTCGCCCTTCGCCCGGGCGATGGCGCAGGCGAGCGCGAGCTTCAGCGACATCGCCGCAGTGCTCGATTGCGTGGGCCAGCCGCCGCGGGTGGCGCGGATGTGCAGCGCGCCTGGGAAGCGCTCCATCAGCGGCGAGCCGAGCGTGTTCGACAGCCCCACCACGTAGGCGCCGCGCTCGGCCGAGGCCGAGAGGCCGTCCATCACGGGCTCGGTCTTGCCCGACGAGCTCAAGCCCACGACCAGGGTCTCGTCGCCGATCGTATCGGTGCCGTAGGTGGCGAAGTCGAAGGCCTCGTAGGGCTCGACGGGCGCGTGGAGCAGCGTCTCCATGGCGCGGCGCACGCCGTAGCCTGAGATCCAGCTGTCGCCGCAGCCCACCAGCACGACGCGGCGGATGCGGCGCTGCGCGAGATCGCGGCCGATCGCGGCGAGAGGCTCGGCGTTCGCCGCCAGCGTCTCGCGGATGGCGTCGCCCTGGCGCATCATCTCGTCGTTGGTCAGGGCGACGCGGCGGAACCGTTCCGGATCGCCGGGCGCGTCGGACGAGGATTCGCGCCGGATCTCCCGCAGGCGCTGTTCGATGCTAATCATGCGTGTCTCGAGTTCGCTCGCCGGCGATGAGCCGGTCGGATGGGTGACGTGAGCCGATGGCTTTCGTTATTTGTCATTTTGTGCGAAAACGCAAGCCTTCAAGGATGACCCCGGTGGCCGACGAAATCGATCACGCCTCGCCCCTCCTGCCCCGGCACCAGCGCATCCTGGAGATCGTCGCCACGGAGCGGGTCGTCGAGGTCGTCAAGCTTTCGGAGAAGCTCGGCGTCTCGGCGGTGACGATCCGCTCCGATCTCGACGCGCTGGATCGCCGCCAGCTGCTGCGCCGGATCCGGGGCGGCGCCATGGCGGTGCGGCCGGCTCGCTTCGAGCGGCCCCTCGACCTGCCCGGCCACGGCTTCGCGGAGGAGAAGGAGCGCATCGGCGCCATGGCGGCGCGGATGGTGCGCAACGGCGAGACCATCCTCCTCGACGCCGGCACGACCGCGGTGGCGATGGCGATCGCGCTGCCGTCGGACCTGCGTGACCTGGTGGTCGTGACCAGCAGCCTCGACGTGGCGCTGGTGCTCCACCAGCATCCCGGCGTCACCGTCTTCGTCACCGGCGGCCGGCTGAAGAAGACCGGCCGCAACACCCGCTCGCACTCGCTGATCCCGCCCTTCGGGGCGCTGCTGCTCCAGCAGATCAACGCCGATTGCGCCTATCTCTGCTGTGCGGGCATCGACGTGGAGCGCGGCTTCACCAACGCGCATTTCGAGGAGGTCGAGATCAAGCGGGCGATGATCGACGCGGCGCGGCGGGTGGTGATGCTCGCCGACCACGGCAAGCTCGGCCACGTCGCCGGGGCGCGGATCGCGGCCGTGGGCGAGGTGACGGCGCTCGTCACCGACGCCGACGCGGCCGCTGCGGACGTCCAGGCGCTCGAGGCTGCAGGCCTCCAGGTCCTGCTCGCCTGAGTAGGCCGATGGCGCTCTTTGCGGCGATCCGGTGCACGAACGGGCAGCCGCCGCTGGAAAATCGGACTTGCGAAAGTTTGCGGAATAGGCTGCAATCGAAAAATCCAGAAGGGACGCGCTCAGCCCGCTCCGTGCCGAACGGCGCGTCGGGCAAGGAGGAGGACGCAATGAAGCCGACACGGCGCACTGTCATCGGCGGGCTCATCGGCACCGTCGCGCTCGCCAGCCCCACGATCCTGCGGGCGCAGACCCGCGAGCTCGTCATGATCGGGTACGGCAACGAGCAGGACGATCCGTTGAAGCGCGCGGGCGAGGAGCTCGCCCGCCGCCATCCCGGTGTGACGCTCACCATCATCGGCGGCCTCTCCACGGAGGCGCTCGCCCAGATCCGCGCCGCGCGCGGCAACTCGCCCTACCACATGGCGGTGATGGGCTCGCCGGCGATCATCAACGCCCGCGACGAGGGCGTGCTGGAGCCGCTCGATCTGTCGCTCATCCCCAATGCGGCGGCGATCGAGCCGAAGTTCCTGCCCTTCGCCTACGGCATCGGCTGCCCGATCACCTTCGAGGGCATCGGCGTCGCCTACAACACCGAGGTCATCGACACCCCGCCGACGACCTGGGCGGAGCTGTGGAACCCCGCCTATGCGGGGCGGATCGGCATGGTGCGGCCGCAGTCCAACCTCGGGCTCGGCGTGCTCGCCGCGACGAACCTCGCCTTCGACCGGCCGCAGGACGACATGACGTTCGCGCTCGAGAAGTGGCAGGAGCTCGATCCGCTGGTGGGCCGTTCGCCCCCGCTGCTCCAGCAGATGATGGAGCGTGGCGAGATCGACATCGCGCCGCTCTGGCACGTCAACACGGCGCTCGCCGCCGCAGCCGGCCTGCCGATCGCCTATGCCAAGGTCACCGGCCCCGGGCCGCTGATGCTGCCCTCGAACGTGGTGCAGTTCACCAACACGCCCAACGGCACGCGCGAGCTCGTGCACGAGTTCGCCGACATCATGCTGGAGCAGGACAGCCAGGAATTCGCCGGCAGCGCGCCCTATTATTTCGGCACTGTCCGCGAGGGCGTCGAGACGCCGGAAGCCGCGCGTCCCTTCGTGCCGACGTCTCCCGAGGAGCGCGCGAGCATGACCTCCCTCGATTGGCCCCTGATCGCGCCCCTGCGCGGCCAGACGGTCGAGACCTTCGACCGCATGTTCGCCGGATGAACCAGGCGCTCGTCCCTCCGCCCGCGGTGACGAGCGCCGCATCGGTGCTGCGCATCGCCGACGTCACGAAGCGCTTCGGCGCGCTCACCGTGCTGGAGCGCTGCGCGCTCGACGTGGCGGAGGGCGAGATCGTGACGCTACTCGGCCCGTCGGGCTGCGGCAAGACCACGCTTCTGCGCTGCATCGCCGGCTTCCTGTCGCCGGAGGCGGGGGAGATCCTGATCGACGGACGCGACACCGTCCGGCTGCCGGTGAACCGGCGGCCGGTGGGCGTCGTGTTCCAGAGCTATGCGCTCTTCCCGCATCTCACGGTCGGCGGAAACGTCGGCTACGGGCTGCGGATGCGGGGGATGCCCCGCGCCGAGATCGCCGAGCGCGTGGCGCGCGTGCTGGAGACCGTGTCGCTGACGGGCTTCGAGGACCGCTGGCCATCGCAGCTGTCGGGCGGCCAGCAGCAGCGCGTCGCCATCGCGCGCGTGCTCGTGCTGGAGCCGCGCGTGCTGCTCCTCGACGAGCCCTTCAACGCGCTCGACGCGAAACTGCGCGGGATGATGCAGGTCGAGCTGCGCCAGCTGATGAAGCGCCTCGCCATCACCGCGATCTTCGTCACGCACGACCAGGAGGAGGCGCTGACCATGTCGGACCGCATCGCCGTGATGCGCGCCGGCCGGATCGAGCAGGTCGCCCCGCCCGAGGAGCTGTTCGACCGTCCGAGAACGGAATACGTGGCCGACTTCATCGGCTCGTCGAACTTCTGGGACGCCGCGGCGGACGCCGGCCGCGTCCCACTCCCGGACGGGCAGGACCTCGCCACCGATCTGCGTGGGCCGGTTCGCGTCATGGCGCGACCCCACAACATCCGCATGCGCGCCGGCGCCCACGGCCCGTGGACCGGCCGCGTGCGCTTCCACCGCAGCATCGGCGCGCTCGTCGAGTACGAGGTGGCGACCGAGGCCGGCGCGGTGCGCGTCCTCGCGCTGCGCCAGGAGCGCGCCCGCCCGCTGCCCGAGGGCGCCGAGGTGACGCTCGCGATCGTCGATCCCGATCTGTGCGCGGTCTACGGGGCGTCATGACGGCGCGCACGCAACCCGCTCCGCTGCGCCCGCCGGGCCTCGGCGACGCGATCCTCGACAAGCTGCTGTCGGGCCGCGGCGTCTGGCCCGCGGTGCCGGCGATCGTGGCGCTCACGGTCGTCGCGGTGATCCCGTTCTTCATCCTCCTGTCGCTCGGCTTCTCGGACATCGTGATGGAGCGCGGGATCGTCGTCTCGCAGAGCTTCACGCTCGACTATCTCGGCGCCGCGCTCAGCGACCCGCTCTACTGGACGACCTTCCAACGCTCGATGACGCTCGCGCTGACGACGACGGCGCTGTGCATCCTGCTCGGCTTTCCGGTGGCCTATCTCTACCTGATCGGCAGCCCCTGGGTGCGGCGGGCGATCCTCATCCTCACCATCGCCCCGCTGCTGACGAGCGGCATCGTGCGCACCTACGCCTGGCTCGTCATCCTGGGCGGCCGCGGCGTCGTGAACACGGCCCTCCTCGAGATCGGCCTGATCGACCGGCCCCTGCGCATCGTCAACACGCATTGGGCGGTGCTGATCGGCATGGTGCAGATCCACCTGCCGGTGATGATCCTGCCGCTGATCGCGGTGATGAGCCGCCAGGACCGGCGGCTCGAGGAGGCGTCCGCCAATCTCGGCGCCTCGCGACTCGGCACGCTCGCCCACGTGATCCTTCCGATGAGCGCGCCGGGCATCGCCACCGGCGCGGCTCTCGTCTTCACCCTGAGCTACACGACCTTCGTCGTCCCCCAGCTGCTCGGCGGGGGCAATTACCTCAACGCGGCGACGATGATCTACGAGCAGGTGATCTATTCGCTCGAATGGAGCAAGGGCTCGGTCAGCGCGCTCATCCTGATGGCGACCTGCCTCGTCGTGCTGACCGCGATCGCGCTCGTCTCGAACCGGCTCACCCGCTGGACGAAGGGGCGCGACGCATGAGCCGCCTGCGCGCCGCCTCCCTGCTCGACGCGCTCGGCATCGGCGCGATCGTCGCCGTCGCGATCGCCTCGCTCGTCATCCTGATCGCCCCGTCGATCATCGTCGTCATCATCTCCTTCGACACCCGCGCCTTCGTCGCCTTCCCGCCGCAGGGGTTCACGCTGGACTGGTACCGGCAGGTGTTCTCGCAGGACGTGCTGGTCGAGGCGATGTGGAACAGCCTCCAGGTCGGCGTCACGGTGACGGCTCTGTGCATCCTGCTCGGCGTGCCCACCGCGCTGGTCTGCGTGCGCGGGCGCTTCAGGGGGACGACCGCGCTCTCAATCTACGTGCTCGTGCCGCACATGGTCCCCGGTATCGTGCTCGGCGTCGCGGTCCTGTTCGCGGGCGCGCTCGTCGGGGTGGGGCCCTCGATCGGCCTTCAGTCGCTCTCGATCGCGGTCTTCGTGCTCGCGGTGATGGTGCGCACCGTGATGAGCCGCCTCCAGCGTCTCGACCCGGCGCTCGACGAGGCGGCGGCGAACCTCGGCGCGACGCCGTTCCAGAACCTGCGCACGATCACCTTCCCGCTGCTGATGCCCGCGATCCTGGCCGGATCGGTCTTCACCTTCATCGAGGGCTTCGACAACATCTCGGTCGCGATCTTCACCCACGGCTTCCGCGACCGCCCGCTGCCGATCGAGCTCCTGGCGATGGTGCAGACGACGAACACGCCCCTCGTCGCGGCGGTCTCCGGCGTGCAGATCCTGCTCGCGATCCTGGCGCTGGCGGCCGTGTCGAAGAGCATCGGGCTCGACCGCGTGAACGACTGAGATCTTCGGATGTCGGCTTCGGGCCGCGAGCCGACGCGCGTGCGGCAGCTGCGTCCGCAGGAGTCCTCGCGGCGATCCCCGAGGGCGGCGAGATCGGCCACGGGGAAGCCATGATCGACGGTGCAGGCGAACTCGGTCCTCGTCCCTGGGGACGGCTCGGGGCCGTCTGCGGTTCGTGACGGCGTGACGGTCGGCGCTCCGCGTCATCCCGCCTTGCGCTTTCGCGCGCGCATCACGAGCGGGCTCGTGGCGACGAGGGCCGCGAGCACCCAGAACACGATCGCCGCCGGCGTCGAGAACAGGATCGACCAGTCCCCCGCGCTGATCGACAGCGCCCGTCTGAGGTTGCTCTCGAGCAGCGCGCCGAGCACGAGGCCGAGGATCACCGGGGCGAGGCTGAAGCCGAGCTTGCGCAGGAGATATCCGAAGAAGCCGAGGATCAGCATCAGGACGAGGTCGAAGGTCGAGCCGTAGAGTGAGAACACCCCGACGAAGGTGAGCATCACGACGAGCGGCACGAGATAGGCCGTGTCGATCGACAACAACCGCGCGAACAGGCCCACCAGCGGCAGGTTGAGCACCAGGAGCGCGATGTTGCCCATGTACATCGACGCGATCAGCCCCCACGCCACCTCCGGGCGCTGCTCGAACATCAGGGGGCCGGGCGTCACGTTGAACAGGAGCAGCGCGCCGAGCAGGATCGCCGTCGTGCCCGAGCCCGGGATGCCCAGCGTCAGCATCGGCACCATGGCGCCCGCGGCGGCGGCGTTGTTCGCCGTCTCCGGTGCGACGAGGCCGCGCGGGTCACCCTTGCCGAACAGCGCGTCGTCGCCCTGCGCCAGCCGCTTCTCGACGCCGTAGGCGACGGCGGAGGCGATCGAGGCGCCCGTGCCCGGCAGCACGCCGACGAAGAAGCCGATCACCGCCGACCGCGCCATCGTCCAGCGATAGCCGACGATCTCGCGCAGGCGCGCGCGGATGTCGTCTCGCTGCGCCTTGATGGTGGAAGCGACCGGCGTCCAGCTCTCGAGCAGCAGCAGCGCTTCCGAGATGGCGAAGAGGCCGATCACGACGATGAGGAATTCCATCCCGTCGAACAGGTTGGGGATCCCCATGGTGAAGCGCATCACGCCGGTGGCCGAGTCGATGCCCATGGTGGCGAGCATCAGCCCGATGACGACGCCGATGACGGTCTTCAACGGCCGCGCGCCGACGAGCGTCGCGAGGCAGGAGAAGGCGAAGACCATCAGCGCCACGTAGTCGCCCGGGCCGAAGCCGACGGCGACGCGGCCGAGGAAGGGCGCGAACACGGTCATCATGACGAGCGCCGCCGTGCCGCCGACGAACGAGGCCAGCGCGGAGAGTGCCAGCGCCCGGCCGGCCTCGCCGTTCTTCGCCATGGGATAACCGTCGAGCGTGGTCATCACGGCGGACGCGTCGCCCGGCACGTTGAGCAGGATCGACGAGATCCGCCCGCCGTACTCCGCGCCGTAGTAGACGCCGGCGAGCAGGATCAGCGCGCTCTCCGCGGGGAGCCCGAGCGAGTAGGCGAGCGGCAAGAGGATCGCGACGCCGTTGATCGGGCCGATGCCGGGCAGGGCGCCCACGAGCGTTCCGAAGAAGCACCCGGCGATCAGGAGCCCGAGATTGAGCGGGGTCAGCGCGACGGCGAAGCCCTCCGCGAGACCAGCGAGGATGTCCATGACGGATCAGCTCCGGAAGATGTCGCCGAAGGGGACGTTGAGGCCGAGCGCCTCGGCGATGCCGAAATAGCCGACCACGGCGAGCACGACGCCGTAGATCGCGGCCTTGAGCGCGGGCAGGCCGAACAGGCGGGCCATGGCGAAGGTCATCAGGGCGGTCGAGATCATGAAGCCGACCGGCACGAAGAGCGTGGCGTAGACGACCATCACCACCGCGCCCGCGGCGACACGAAAGGCCTGCCCGCGATCGGCGAACCAGTGCACGGGATCGGGTCGCGCGACGAGGAGCACGCCCGTCGTCGCGAGCACGGCCGCGAGCAGCAGCGGAAAGGCGGTCGGCCCCAGCGGCTCGTACTGGAACGGCACGCGGATGGACCAGGCGTCGACGGCGTAGAGGCCGGCGACGCCCAGGAGGACCGCGCCGAAGGCGCGGTCCCAGAGCGTGGTGGCGCTCATTGGATGAGGCCGGCTTCCCGGGCGAGCTCGCGGAAGGAGGCGACCTGCTCCTTCACGTAGGTGTCGAATTCCGCGCCGGCGAGGTTGAACTCGAACAGGCCCTGCTCGGCGCGGATGTCGGCGAAGCGCGGGTCGGCATAGGCCTCCTCGAAGCGCGCGACCCACCAGTCGTAGGCCTCGTCAGAGACGCCCTGGCCCATGTAGTAGCCGCGGAAGATCGTCCAGACGACGTCGTAGCCTTCCTCGCGGGCGGTCGGGAACTCGGCGAAGGGCTCAGGCAGGCGCTCCTCTGAGAGGACGGCGAGGATGCGCATCGTGCCCGCGCCGAGCTCGCCCGCCATCTCGGAGACGTCGCCGGTATAGACCTGGATCTGGCCGCCGAGCAGGGCGGCCTTGGAGGCGCCGCCGCCCTCGTAGGCCACGTAGCGCAGGTTGCGCGGGTCGACGCCGATCGAGCGCATCAGGAGCGCGGCCTTCATCCAGTCCTGGCTGCCGATCGAGCCGCCGGCGCCGAGCACGATGCCCGACGGGTCGGCCTCGGCGGCCTCCATCAGCTCGCCCAGCGTCTGGAAGGGGCTGTCGGCGCGCACGATCACCGCGCCGAAGTCCGCGCCCGCGGAGGCGAGCCAGCGCGCGTCGTTCTCGTCGAAGTCGGCGCCGAACTTGCCCTGGGCGATGTTGAGCGCCGAGCCGGACGACAGCGCCACGATGACGTTGGGGTCGTCGATGCGGTTCGAGTTCATGTGGGCGTAGGCGACGGCGCCGATGCCGCCAGGCATGAAGGTGACTTCCATCGGCGAAGGCAGCGCCGGCTCGAGAGCGCGCTGCGCCACGCGGCAGGTGAGGTCGAAGCCGCCGCCGGGGTTGGCGGGGGCGATGCACTCGGCACGCTCGGGCTCGAAGGCGGCGGCGGGCATGGCGAAGCCGGCGAGGACGAGCGCAGCCAGCGCCGTTTTCAGGCTCTTCATCGGGTTTCCTCCGTGTCGGTGCGCGTCGCTGCGCGCGTTCTCTCCGGGGCGCCACTCGCTTTTTGTGGCGTGCGGTCGACGCTCCGAGGCGATAGAGTAGCGAGCGAACCTGTCATTCACCTGTCGTGCCCCATCATTGGACCCGATCTCTCGCAGCGGACGCCGATGCGGATCCTGATCGTCGAGGACGCGCGCACCATCGCCGACGCCGCAGCGGCGCCGCTGACGCGGGCGGGGCACGCGGTCGACGTGGTCGGGACGGGCGAGGGTGCGCAGGACGCTTTGGCGGTGCAGGCCTACGACCTGATCATCCTGGATCTCGGCCTGCCCGACATCGACGGCGCGACGCTCCTCGCGCGCTGGCGGGCGCAGCGCATGACGGCGCCGATCCTGGTGCTGACCGCGCGCTCGGCGGTGAACGATCGCGTCGCCGCGCTGGACCAGGGCGCGGACGACTACCTGATCAAGCCCTTCGAGAGCGACGAGCTCGCCGCGCGCTGTCGGGCGCTGCTGCGCCGGGCGCGGGGCGAAGCGCACGACGCCCTGCGGATCGGCAGCCTCGTGCTCGATCGCGGCCGGCGCTCGGTGACGATCGACGGCGCGCCGATCGATCTGCCCAAGCGGGAGTTCCGGCTCCTCGACGTGCTGCTCACGGCGCAGGGCCGCGTGCTCTCCAAGGAGGAGATCGCCGGCAAGCTCTACGGCTTCGAGGATACGGCGGGGCTGAACGCGATCGAGGTCTATGTCGGGCGCCTGCGCAAGCGGCTCGAGGGCTCGGGCGCGACGATCCGCACGCTGCGTGGGCTCGGCTACACGATCGTGGAGCAGGCGCCATGATCGAGGCCCGCGTCTCGCTCCTGCGCCGGCTGATCCTGCGCCTTTCCCTCGTCTTCGTGGGCGGCGCGGTGCTGCTCGGCCTCGCCGCCTCGCATTACGGACGGCGCGCGGCGGATGCGGCCTACGACCAGGTGCTGGCGGGCGCGGCTCTCTCGATCGCGGAGACGGTGGCCTTCGTCGAGGGCCGGCTCGTGGTCGACGTACCCGTGGCGGCCTTCGACATGCTCGCCCTCGCCCGAGACGACCGGGCCTTCTACCAAGTGCTCGCACCGGACGGCGCGCTCGTCACCGGCTACGCCGACCTGCCGGCGATCGCGGTCGAGCCGATCTCGGCGCAGGCGGTCTTCGACGATCGGCCCTACAAGGGCGAGATCGTGCGCGTCGCGACGGTCGGCCGGCTGATCGCCGACCCCGGCCTGCAGGGCTGGGCGCGGGTCTCGGTGGCGCAGACCCGCGCGGCGCGCAGCGCGCTCGCCCGCGAGATGGCGCTCGGCGCGGTGTTTCCGCTCGTCGCCATCGCGGTGCTGGCGCTGCTGCTCGCCGGCGCGAGCGTGATCACGGCGCTGCGGCCGCTCAGGCGGCTCGAGCGCGATCTCGCGAGCCGCGGCGCGACCGACCTGCGCCCGCTCTCGGGCGCTGTCCCCGCGGAGATCGCGCGGCTCGTCGCGGGCTTCAACACCTTCGTCGGCCGTTTCGCCGGCCAGCTCGAGGCGATGCAGGCCTTCATCTCGGACGCCGCCCACCAGATGCGCACGCCGCTCGCCACCATCAAGGCGGAGATCGCGCTCCAGCGCGAGCGCCTGCCCGCGCCCGAGACCCGCGAGACCCTCGCCGTGCTGGAGAGCCGCGTCGACGAGGCGACGGCGCGGGTCAACCAGCTCCTCGCCCACGCCTTCGTGGCGCATCGCAGCGAATTGCCGACGCTGGAGGCCTGCGATCTCGCGAGCCTCGTGCCGGGCGCGCTGCGCGAGCTCTCTCCCCTCGTCCTCGCGCGCGGGGCGGACATCACCTTCGAGCACGACGGTGCGCGGGCGCCGGTGCGGGCGGACCCGGTGCTCCTGCGCGAGGCCCTGCGCAACCTCGTCTCGAACGCCCTCGACCACGCCGGGCGCCCGGGGCGCGGCGCGCGCATCCGCGTCTCGATCGCGGACGCGCCGGGCGGCCTTCGCCGCATCCGGGTCGAGGACGACGGTCCGGGCATTCCCGAGAGCCGCCGCGGCGAGGTCGTCGAGCGGTTCGGCCGGCCCGGCGGCGGCGGGCTCGGCCTCGCCATCGTCGCGCGCGTGGCCCAGGCGCATCACGGGCGGCTCTCGCTGGGAGAGAGCCCGCTCGGCGGGCTCGGCGCCGACATCCTGCTGCCGGCGGCCATCGACGAGCCGGCGCGCCCGCGGACGGGCCGGAGCGCGGGCGTCGCGGCGACGCTCGTCGCCGGCGTCATCGCGATCGCCGCGCCCGAGACGCCCCGCGCGCAGACCATCGTCGAGATCTTCCCCGCCCGCGCGCAGCCGGAGCGCTCCTTGCGCATCCACAGCGCCACCGACCTCGACGCCATGCGCCCGATCGTCGAGGCCTTCCGCATCCGCCATCCGGAGGTCGCCGTCGTCTTCGTCGACATGAACACGAACGACCTCTACGAGGCGGCGCTGGCCGCCGCGGAGGGGCGGGCCGAGCCGGCGGACCTGATGATCTCGTCCTCCATGGACCTGCAGGTGAAGCTCGCGAACGACGGGCTCGCCGCGCGCCACGTGACGCCGACCGCGGCGAGCCTGCCGGATTGGGCACGCTGGCGCGACCAGGTCTTCGCCTTCACCTACGAGCCGGCGGTGATCGTCTACAATCCGAGCCTCGTCTCGGCGGACGAGGCGCCACGCACGCGCTTCGATCTCGTGCGGCTCCTGCGCGAGGAGCCCGAGCGCTTCCGCGAGCGCGTCGTCACCTACGACATCGTCGACAGCGGGGTGGGCTACCTCCTCGCCTCGCAGGACGCGGCGCAGCCCGGCGCCTTCGCCAACTTGATCGAGAGCTTCGGGCGCGTCGACGCGGACGTCGTCTGCTGCACCTCGCTCATGCTCGACGGTATCGCGCAGGGCCGCTGGACCTTCGGCTACAACCTGCTCGGCTCGTACGTGCAGGAGGCGATCGAGCGCGGGGCGAACCTCGAGATCGTGCTCCCCGCCGACGTGACGCTGGCGGTCTCCCGCACGGCGCTCGTCTCGGCGCAGGCGCGCAATCCGCGGGATGCCGCGCTCTTCCTCGATTTCCTGATCTCGATCGAGGGGCAGACGGTGCTCGCGGACATCAGCCGCATGTTCGCCGTCCACCCGGCGATCCTCGGGCCGCGCTCGACGACCGGCCTCGAAGCCCGCCTCGCCGGCCCCTTGCGCCCCATCCGCCTCACCCCGGCGCTGCTGGCCTATCTCGATGCGCAGAAGAAGCCACGCTTCCTGGCGGAGTGGAGCGCGTTGATCGGGTACGAGCCGGGGGAGGAGGCGCGGTGATCACCGATCGTCGTCCGGCAGCACGGTCGCCACGATCGCCGCGTCGAGCGCCTCGTAGGCCGGAAGGTCGATCAGGTCGTAGAGCTCAGCCCGCGTGAGCATCTCGGGCACGAGCCCGCGCGTCGTGCCCTCGGCGGCGAGGGCCGCGTAGAGCCTCCCTTGCGCCTTCGCCGCCATGCGCAGCGAGGAGACCGGCCAGATCGCCATGCGGTAGCCCATCGCCTCGAGCTCGGCGGCGGTGAGCGCCGGGGTGCGGCCGAACTCGGTCATGTTGGCCAGCAGCGGCACGTCCGGCATCGCGGCGGCGAAGGCGGCGAGCATCTCGGCGCTGGTCAGCGCCTCCGGGAAGATCGCGTCGGCGCCGGCCTCGACGTAGAGCCGGGCGCGGGCGAGCGCGCCGTCGATCCCCTCGCTCGCGGCGGCGTCGGTGCGCGCGACGATCACGAGATCGCGCCGGGCGCGGGCGGCGGCGGCGATCTTCGCGGCCGCGTCGCGCGGATCGGCGAGGCGCTTGTCGTTCAGGTGGCCGCATTTCTTCGGCAGCACCTGGTCCTCGATCTGCACCGCGGCGGCGCCCGCGTCCTCCAGCGTGCGCACCGCGTGCATGACGTTGAGCGCCTCGCCGAAGCCGGTGTCGATGTCGACGAGCACCGGCAGATCGGCCGCGCGCACGAGGGTGCGGGTGAAGAAGGCGACCTCGTCGAGCGTGATCATGCCGAGATCGGGAATGCCCATGGACGCCGTCATCGCCGCGCCCGAGAGGTAGAGCGCCTCGAAGCCCGCGCGCCTGGCCTGGAGCGCCGCCAGCCCGTCATGCGCGCCCGGCATGACGAGGAGCGTATCGGCGGCCAGACGAGACCTCAGGCGCGCGCCCTGCGTGCGTGCCGATCGATCCGGGACGAGGTAGGGCATGGCGAGCTCCGATCCGCGACGTGCGGTGGAGGTACCATGTCGGCGGCGTGTCCGTCGACCGCTCGCCGAACGGTCTGCGGAGAGGGCCTTTTCCCGTGCTCGCGCCGCATGCGTGAAGCCCCGCTCGCCGGCGGCTTCGGGCCGAGAGCCGACGCGCGTGCTGTCCGGATCGCCGCGCCTCACTCCAGCGCGCCGACCGCGTCCTCGACCGCGCGCACGACGGCGCCGGAACGGACGAGGTCGAGCGCCTGCGCCATCTCGGCGGCGTACCAGCGGTCTCCCTCGAGGGCCGGGGGGATCACGGCGCGGATCGCGTCGAGCGCCGCCCGGGAGCCCCGGCCGATCGGATGGTCGGGCGCGATCGCCTCGACGAGCGTGAGCGCCTGCGCCGCCATCAGCAGCTCGCAGGCGACGACCTGTTCCGTGTTCTCGACGATCGTCCGCGCCTTGCGGCCGGCCCAGGTGGAGTTCGAGACGTGGTCCTCGGCGTTGCCCTTGCCCGGGATGGAGTCGACCGAGGCGGGCATGGCCAGCGTGCGGTTCTCCATCACGAGGGCGGAGGCCGAGCACTGCACCGTTGCGTAGCCGGTGTTCAGGCCCTTCTTGCCGGCGAGCAGGTTGCGCGGCAGGCCGTAGCTCATGCCCGGATCGATCAGCCGCGCGAGCCGCCGCTCCGAGATCGAGGCCATGTCGGCCATGGCGATGGCGAGGAGATCCATCGCCTGCGCCACGTACTGCCCGTGGAAGTGCCCGCCCGAGAGCGAGACGAAGCCGCCCGAGCCGTCCTCGACGACGAGCGGGTTGTCGGTGGCCGAGTTCAGCTCGGTGCCGACGATACGCTCGACATAGGCCACCGCCTCGTCCGCAGGCCCATGCACCTGCGGCGCGCAACGCAGGGAGTAGACGTCCTGCACCCGCGGCGCGGCGGGCGTACCCGGAGCGCGGCTCTCCTCCGGGAAGACGACGTCGCGGGCGTCCTGCGTCGTGCGCCGCGAGCCGTCGAGGATGCGCAGCACGTTGCGTGCGACCTTCATCTGCCCGGGGTGGGGGCGGGCGCGCTGGATGCGCGGGTCGAAGGCGTCGCGTTCCGCGCGCAGCGCCTCGAGCGTGAGGCACAGCGCCACGTCGGCGGCCTTGAGCAGGCGCCGCGCGTCGTGCGTGGCGAGCACCGCCAGCGCCAGCGAGGTGGTCGAGCCGTTGATCAGCGCGGAGGCGTCCTTCGCGCCGAGCGCGACGTCCGGCTCGAGACCCGCCGCCACGAGCGCCTCGCGGGCGGGCATGCGCCGGCCCCGCCAGATCATCTCCGCCTCGGGGAAGCCGCACACGGCGGCGGCGAGGTGCGCCAGCGGCGCGAGATCGCCGGAGGCGCCGACCGAGCCCTTCTGCGGCACGACCGGATGCAGCCCCGCGTTCAGGCAGGCGAGCAGCCGCTCGACCAGCTCGACGCGCGGCCCGGAATAGTTCGAGGCGAAGGCGTTGGCGCGTGCGAGCATCATCGCGCGGGTGACGTCCTCGGGAAACGGCTCGCCGACGCCGGTGGCGTGGGCGTAGACCGTCTTGGCCTGATAGGCCACCATGTCCGCCATCAGCACCCGGTGCTCCTTGAAGAGCCCTACGCCGGTGTTGAAGGCGTACATCAGCGGCGCCTCGTCGTTCATCCAGTGCGCGTCGATGAAGGCGCGTGTCTGCGCGAGCCGCGCGCGAGCCGCGTCCGCGAGGCGGGCCTCGACGCGGCCGCCCGCGGCCTGCGGTCGCGCCACGGCGACCGCGGCGTCGATGGTGAGGGAGGCGCCGTCGAGCTCGACGATCATGCCGGATCTCCTGAAGCAATGGCGCATCGAGCGTTACAGCGGCGCGCACGGGCTGGCAACGCGGGTGGGCGTCCGCGCATGAGACGAATCGGCGTGGCCGTCGATCGAGTTAACGCTCATTTGAGCCTTCTTCGGCAGCGTGCCCCAGGGGAATACGGGACATTCCCACGAGGCCCGGGAGAGGCACGCCGGTGGTGGTCATCCGATGAGCGAGACGTCGAGCGAGCCGGTCGGATCGCCGCCAGCGGCCGCGCACTCCGCGCAGGCGCGCCGGCAGGCGGCCCTGCGGCGGCTGCGTCTCCTCGACACGCATCCATCGCCCACGTTCGACCGCATCGCGACGACCGCGCGGGACCTGTTCGGCGTGCCCGTCGCCTATATCGGCTTCGCCGAGGAGACCCGCGAATGGCGCGAGGCCGTCTCCGGCGAGGCCGCGCGGGAGGCGCCGCGCGCGTCGGGCTTCGCACGGCTCGCGCTCGACGCGCGGGAGGTCGTCGTCATAGAGGACACGGCGGACGACCCGCGGACGCGGGCGGGCGCGCATCTCGGCGAGGCGCCCGTGCGCTTCGTCGCCGCCGCCCCGCTCGCTCTGTCCTGCGGGACGTGCATCGGCGCGCTCGTCGTCCTCGACACCGCCCCGCGCCGGCTCGATCCGACCGACCGGATGCTGCTCGCCGAGCTCGCCCGCGCTGCCGCGCACGAGGTCGAGCACCACCGCGTCGCCGACCCCGCGCCGCCGGCGCACGCCGCGCCCTTCGTCACGGAGGAGCGCTTCCGTGCGCTCGCGGCGGCGAACGCCTGCATCGTCTGGCGCGCCTGCGCCGACGGCGCCGTCGGTGAGGTCGCCCTCTCCGGGCCCTTCGCCGGACGGGCGGCGGCCGACTTCCTCGACTTCGCCTGGCTCGACCTGATCCATCCGCAGGACCGCCCCGGGGTCCTGCGCGCGGCGACCCGCGCGGCGCGTCGGGCGACGCCCTTGGAGGGGACGCACCGGCTGCTCGACGCGGCGGGGCGCTGGCGCTGGACGCAGCTACGCGCCGTTCCGCTCGTCGACGCTGCGACGGGCGTGGTGCGCGAGTGGATCGGCAAGGGCGCGGACGCGCACGAACGCATGCTCGCCGACGACGCGCGGCGTCGCGAGGCGGAGCGGCTGCGCCTGGCGCTCCAGGCCGGACGGCTCGTCACCTGGGAGGCCGATCCAGAGGCGCAGATCATGATTCGCCGCGACGACGGCTCGGCGCTGTTCGGCGTGCCCAACGACGATTTCGCCGCCTATCTCTCCCGCATCGACCCGGAGGATTGGCCCGCGGTCGACGCCGCCTGGCAGCCGGGCGGGTCGATGGGCGTCGAAGCCTTCCGCTACCATCACCCCGACGGGCGTACGCTCTGGCTCTCCTCCCGCGGGGTCGAGATGCGCGACGCGGACGGGCGCCGACGCATCGTCGGCGTGACCTTCGACATCACCGAGCGCAAGGAGGCGGAGGATCGCGCCTGGCGCGCGGCCAACCGCGACGCGCTCACGGGGCTCGTGAACCGCGCCTCCTTCCAGCGCAGCCTCGAGGGCGCGATCTCGGACGCCGCCCGCGGGTCGCGACGCCTCGCCATCCTCCTCGTCGACCTCGACGATTTCAAGGACGTGAACGATTCCGCCGGTCACGACGCGGGGGACGCACTGCTGCGCGAGGCGGGCCTGCGCCTCGCGGACGTGGGCGGCGCGGACGCGCTGGTGGCGCGGCTCGGGGGCGACGAGTTCGCGCTGCTCGTCGAGGGCGACGCGGACGTCGGACATAGCCTAGCGCTCGCCGAGCGTATCGTCGCGCGTTTCCGCGCGCCGTTCGTGTATGGCGGGCGGGCGCTCTCGTGCCGCGTCAGCGTCGGCGTCGCGGGCTTTCCCGATCACGCGGCGGACCCCGCCGAGCTGATGAAGAGCGCCGACCTCGCGCTCTACGCCGCCAAGGCGCAGGGCCGCAATCGGGCGGCGATCTACCGGCCGGCGCTGCGGGAGGCGGTGGAGTCCCGCGTGGCGCTCGCCGCCGAGATCCGCGCGGCGCTCGGCAGCGACGCCATCGTGCCCTGGTACCAGCCCAAGGTGGACCTCGCGACGGGCGCCGTCCTCGGCTTCGAGGCGCTCGCCCGCTGGCACCACCCCAGCCGCGGCCTGCTGGCGCCCGGCGCCTTCGCCGACGCCTTCGAGGATGCCGAGATCGCCTGCGCCATCGGCGTGCGCATGGTGCGCGCGGTCGTCGCCGACCTCGCCGGCTGGCTCGCCGACGGGCTCGAGCCGGGCACCGTCGCGATCAACCTGTCCGCCGCCGAGTTCGGGCGGTCGGACCTGCCGCAGACGCTGTTCTCCATCCTCGACGAGGCCGGCGTGCCGCGCTGGCGGCTCGGCATCGAGGTGACGGAGACCGTGTTCCTCGGCAAGCGGGCCGGCGCGGTCGGGGAGACCCTGGCGCGCTTCGCCGAGGCGGGCCTGCGGATCGCGCTCGACGACTTCGGCACGGGCTACGCCTCGCTGACCCACCTCAAGCAGTTTCCCGTCGACGACATCAAGATCGACCGCTCCTTCGTGCGCGACCTGGAGCGCGACGCCGGCGACGCCGCCATCGTCGCCGCGGTGATCGGTCTCGGGCGGGCGCTCGGCCTGCGCGTCGTCGCCGAGGGCGTCGAGGACGCCGGCCAGGCGGCGATGCTGCGCATGATGGGCTGCGACGAGGCGCAGGGCTATCTCTATGCGCGGCCGATGCCCGAGCAGGCGGTTGGTCTATTCCTCCGCGAGCGGAGCCGCGCGCCGGACGCGGCCCTGCGCGACGCGAGCTGAGGGCCGGCCGCGGCTCACGCCTCTCCGGCGGCGCGCGGGGCGCGCAGCGCGCGGGCCTGGGC
>NZ_JBQTCJ010000028.1:0-55063 GCF_052380005.1 Salinarimonas sp. NSM | reverse complement strand
GCGCAGGCCAGGGCGAAGCCGTGCGCCGCACCGAGATCCCCCGCCTCCCCGGCGAGGATCTCGTGGATCGTGCCCCGCGCGAGCCCGCCGCCCAGCGCGACGTCGAGCGCGGTCGCGCCCGCCCCCGCGCCGAACGGCGCGGGGGGGCGTCGCGTCCGGCGGGGGAGGGCGGGCTCCGCCGCAGACGGCTCCGTGCGGAAGGGCTGCTGCGGCAACATCCGCGTCCGCCGCGGCCGAACGGCGCGGCCCGCCGCCCATCCCGCCGAGCCGCCCGCCGAATACCCCGCCTGCGCGGCCTCGCCGAACCCGTCCGGGGCCCCCTTCCGTGCCGTCCCCCGTGCCGTCCCCTCCCCCGCCGTCCCCTCCCCCGCCTGCGCGGCGGCGAGCGCGGCGCGCGCGCGGGCGAGCCGCTCGGCCGGGGCCTCCCCCGTGCCGAACGCGTCTTTCGGCACGCCTGCGAGGATGTCTCCCGGCATCTCGCCGCGCATCCCCCCAGGCACGGCGGCAGCGTCCGCCGACGCCGGGGCGCCGTCGCGAGGCTCGTGACGAGCCATGGTTCGATCCCTGTATGTTCCTAATCCGTTCGCTCATGGATTCCATCGCGACGGATGGGAGTCAAGCGGGGAATCGGGCGGATCGGGATCGGCGCCGGAATCGGACGTCGCGCGCGACGGAGGCGCAGGGGGAACGAGAGGCCGCCCTCAGGCGGCCGCGCGGTCCAGCCGCGCGCAGCTGTCGCGCACCACGAGCTCGGGCGGGATCAGGTGGCGCTCGCGCGGGGCGTCCGGCTCCGCGATCCGGCGCAGCAGCACCTCCGCCGCACGCCGGCCGATCGCCCCGTGATGGGCGCGCACGGTGGACAGACGTGGCTCGGAGACGGCGGCCTCCGGCGCATCTCCGCAGCCGACGATCGAGAGATCGCGTCCGGGCCGCCGCTCGGCACGGGCGAGCCCGGTCATGGCGCCGAGCGCGGTGAGATCGTCGACGCACACCACCGCGGTCGGCGCGTCCGGCAGCGCCACGAGGCGCCCGACACCCTCGATCCCGGTCTCGCGGCTGCCGTAGCCGTCGATCAGCCAGTCGCAGTCGATCGGCACGCCCGCGCGCTGGAGCGCCTCGCAGAAGGCGCGCCGGCGCGCGCGGTGGCTGGAGAGCCCGTTCGCCCCGCCGATCATGCCGATGCGCCGGTGGCCGAGCGCGAGCAGGTGCTCCACCGCGAGGCAGGCGGCCATCGTGTCGTCGCTGCCCACGTAGTCGAAGGCGAGCCCCTCGACCTCCCGCGAGACCTGCACGACGGGGATGCCCGCCACCAGGAGCTGGTAGAGCGCCGCGGCGGTGGTGCCGCCGGCGGGGACGATCAGCAGGCCGTCGGGGCGGAACTCGCCGAGCATGGCCAGCACCCGCTCCTGCCGGCCGAGGTCCTCCGCCGTCGTGCCGAGCAGGATCGTGCGCCCGGCCTCGCGCGCGGTGTCCTCCACCGCACCGAGGATGGCGGCGTGATCGGGCAGCGCCACGTCGGAGAGCGCGACGGCGAGCATGTCCGAGCGCGCGGTGCGCAGCGCGGCGGCACCGCGATTGTAGGTGTAGCCGAGATCGCGCGCCGCCTGCTGCACGCGCAGCCGCGTCGCCTCCGCGACGACGGGGGCGTTGCGCAGCGCGAGCGAGACGGTCGCCGTCGAGACGTCGAGCACGTCCGCGATGATCTGCAGCGTGACGCGGCCGCGCGCTCCCCGAGCCGGCCCCGACGATGACGATTCCATGCAGCCCAGCCCCCGCCTCACCTAACGCACGATAGCCGCACGGAATTTTCGGTCCATCGGGGAACCTACTTAGGCGGAAACCAAATCAGGCCTCGCGCGTTCGCGCGCGCTCTCGCGCGAGCAGGTAGAGCCCCGAGGCGACGACGACCGCCGCGCCGACGAGCGTCCAGGCGTCCGGCAAATCGCCGAAGACGAGCCAGCCGAGCGCCAGCATCCAGACGATCTGCGTGTAGAAGAAGGGCGAGAGCGCCGCCGCCGGGGCGCGGGCGTGGGCGAGGATGAGGAGCCAGTGCCCCACCGCGCCCAAGGCGCCGAGCCCGGCCAGCAGCAGCCAGGACAGCGCCGAGGGCGGCGCCTCCCAGACGAAGGGCGCGATCGGCGCCGTCACCGCGACGCCGACGAGGCCGGAATAGACGAGCGTCGTGCGCGAGCTGTCGTGGCCGGCGAGCATGCGCGTGGTCACGCCGTAGAGGGCGTTGCACACGGCCGCCCCGATCGACAGGAGCGCGGCGGGATGGAAGCCCTCGAGCCCCGGGCGCACCACGACGAGCACGCCGACGAAGCCGACCGCGATGGCCGCGAGCCGGCGCGGCCCGACCCGCTCGCCGAGCAGCGGCCCGGCGACCAGCGCCACGATGAAGGGCGTCGAGAACATGATCGCCATGGTCTCGGCGAGCTGGAGCCAGCGCAGCGCCGTGAAGTTGAGGAGCGTGCCGCCCATCAGGAAGAGCGAGCGCAGCACCTGCAGCCCGGGCCGCGCCGAGCGCGTCACGCCGGGCGTGGTCAGCCCGTTGACGACGAACGAGATCAGCACGATGGAGACGAGATACCGGATGAAGACGACCTGCAGCATCGGCAGGCCCGCCTCGCCGAGCCACTTGGCGCTCGTGTCGAGGCCGGAGAAGCAGATCAGCGCCGCGCACATCAGCCCGATCGCCACGAGCCGCTCGCGGCTGGCGGCGGCGTCGAGCGGGGCGTCGAGATCGGTCTGCGGCGGCTTGCCGGATGGCGCGGGGGAGGTCATGCGCGCGGGAGACTAGCCGCACCGGCGCCCGGTGGGCAGAGGCGCGCGACGCATGCCCGGTGTGCGCGGGTGCGTGCCGGCGGGACCGGCTCTCGGACGGTGCCTCCCCGGGTTCCAGGATCGCATGGACAGCGCGGGAGCGGGGCCATAATGTCCCGCCATGTCGCGTCCGTCCGCCACTCCCGACATCGAACGTTTCATCGCGCGGGTGAAGGCCGCGGGCGGCCCCGAACGCGCGAACCTGCAGATCTTCGTTCAGGACCTGTGCGCCGTCCTCGGCATCGAGGAGAGGCCGCACCTCTCCATGGGCGAGAACCACCTCAACGACTACGTGTTCGAGCGCCGCGTCGACTTCCGCCACCCCGACGGCTCGACCTCTCCCGGCTGGATCGACCTCTACAAGCGCGATTGCTTCGTGCTCGAGGCGAAGCAGTCGAAGAAGCGCGGGCGCGCCGAGGCGGACGCGCCGGACGTCGACCTCCTCGGCCCGCGCAGGTCCGGCTCGGCCGGGCCGGGCCGCGGCTGGGACAAGGTGATGATCGAGGCGCGCAGGCAGGCGGAGAACTACGCCCGCGCGCTGCCCGTCGACCACGGCTATCCGCCCTTCGTCCTCGTCGTCGACATCGGCCACGTCATCGAGGTGTTCGCGGACTTCTCCGGCCAGGGCAAGAACTACGCGCATTTCCCGGATCGCACGTCCTACCGCATCCGCATGGACGACCTGCGTGACGACGACGTCCGCGCGCGGCTGAAAGCGATCTTCGAGGACCCGCGCTCCCTCGATCCGGCGCGCATCTCGGCGGAGGTCACCCGCGACGTCGCCGAGCGGCTCGCGCGCATCGCCAAGAGGCTCGAAGGCAAGCACGACCCCAAGGACGTCGCCGAATTCCTGATGCGCTGCCTCTTCACCATGTTCGCCGAGGACGTGGGGCTCCTGCCGGACGAGGCGTTCTGCACGTTGGTCGGCGAGCTGAAGGACAACGAGGCCGCCTTCGTTCCGGCGCTGGAGAGCCTCTGGCGCTCGATGGACCAGGGGCTCTACGAGCCGCGCGCGATGAAGACGCTGCGCAAGTTCAACGGCTCGCTGTTCAAGGACTGCCGCGCGCTTCCCCTCGCCCGCGAGGACATCCACGAGCTGCACGTCGCCGCGCAGCGGGACTGGCGCGACGTCGAGCCTGCGATCTTCGGCACGCTGCTGGAGCGCGCGCTCGACCCGCGCGAGCGCGCCAAGCTCGGCGCGCACTACACGCCCCGCGCCTATGTCGAGCGGCTCGTCGTGCCCACCATCGTCGAGCCTTTGCGCGAGCAGTGGAACGAGGTCTCCGCCCGCTCGAAGGAGCTGGTCGAGGCGGGGCGCACGGACCAGGCGCTCGCCCTGGTCAAGGCGTTCCACCACGAGCTGTGCACGATCCGCATCCTCGATCCCGCCTGCGGCACCGGCAACTTCCTCTACGTCGCGCTCGAGCTGACGAAGCGGCTCGAGGGCGACGTGCTGGAGGCGCTCGACGCGCTCGGCGAGGACCAGGCGCGCCTCGCGCTCGAGGGCGAGACGGTCTCGCCCAAGCAGTTCTGGGGCCTCGAGATCAACCCGCGCGCCGTGCCGATCGCCGAGCTGGTGCTCTGGATCGGCTACATCAAATGGCAGCTGCGCACCGGCGGCCCGGGTTCCATCACCGATCCGGTGCTGCACGCCTACGGCACGATCGTGCAGCAGGACGCGCTGATCGCCTACGACCGGCAGGAGCTGCTGCGGGGGGAGGACGGCAAGCCGCTCTCGCGCTGGGACGGGGTGACGATGAAGCGTCACCCGATCACGGGCGATGAGATCCCCGACCCGGACGCGCGGGTGGAGCTGCATTCCTACGTCGACCCGCGCCGGGCGCCGTGGCCCGAGGCGGATTTCGTCGTCGGCAACCCGCCCTTCATCGGCGGCAAGGACATGCGCGCCGAATTGGGTGACGGCTACGCCGAGGCCTGCTGGAAGGCCCGCCCGCACATTCCCGGCGGGGCGGATTTCGTGATGCATTTCTGGGACGAGGCGGCGACGCGGCTCCTCGCCGAGCCGGTGAAGGGGAAGAAGGGCGCGAAGGGGGCGGCGGGCGATTCACCGCGGCGGCTGCGCCGCTTCGGCTTCATCACCACGAACTCGATCGTGCAGACCTTCTCGCGCCGCGTCGTCGAGCGCCACCTCGCCGCCAAGACCCCGCTCTCCCTCGTCTTCGCCGTGCCGGACCACCCCTGGCTCAAGGCGTCCGACAAGGCCGCCGTGCGCATCGCGATGACGGTCTGCGAGAAGGGCGAGCGGGAGGGCGTCCTGGCGGAGGTGGTGTCGGAGGCGGGGCTGAATACGGACACGCCGGTGGTGGAGCTGGAGACGCGGGAGGGGAAGGTCAGAGGGAATCTGCGACTGGGGGTGGATCTCGCGGAGCTGACGCCGCTCCTCGCCAACGAGGCGATCGGAGTGAAGGGATACGAACTCGGAACTCAAGGTTTTATTCTCGATCCGCTAGCGCTCCAATCTCTCCTGCGACGCGAACCAGGCGCGAAGCTACATATTCATCCGTACATGAACGGGCGCGACCTGAAAGACGGAAGATATACGAGATATGTGATCGATCTTTTTCCAATGAATTGGGAAGAGCTTGGCGAATTTCCTGTCCTACAGGCTCTTCTGATCGATAGAGTCAAGAATGCGATCAACCCGAATACAGATGCACATGTCCTTCGGAATTGGTGGCACTTCAGACGATCGGGAGAGGTTATCAGGGACGCTACAAAAGACCTGCCTCGCTTCATTGCGACGACGCGCACAGCAAAACACAGGTGTTTCTCATTCCTAAGTGTAGACATACGCGCTGAGAGCAAGATTGTCTCTGTAGCGCACTCTATAGCTGAGATTCTATCCGTCCTTACGTCGAGGATTCATGTTGAGTTTGCGAACGAAGCTGGTGGCTGGCAGGGGGTCGGAAACGACCCCGTCTACCAGCACACCGAGACGTTTGACCCCTACCCCTTCCCCGCCTGCATCACCGACCCCACCCACCCGCTCACCCTCCGCCTCCGAGACCTCGGCGAGCGGCTCGATGCGCATCGCAAGGCGCGGCTCGCGGAGCACGGCGATCTCACCATGACCGGGCTCTACAACGTGCTGGAGCGGGTGCGGGCGCTCGAGGCCGGGGCGGACGTGCCGCCGCTGAGCGAGGCCGAGCGCTCCGTCTACGAGCGCGGGCTCGTCGCGGTGCTCAAGGCGATCCACGACGACATCGATCGCACGACGCTCGAGGCCTACGGCTGGGAGGACCTCGCCCCGGCCCTCGTCGGCAAGCCCGGCGCCACCACGCCCTCGCCGCACAAGTCGAAGGAGCAGGAGGCGGCGGAGGAGGAGCTGATCGCCCGCCTCGTCGCCCTCAACAAGGAGCGCGCGGCGGAGGAGAAGCGCGGCATCGTGCGCTGGCTGCGGCCGGACTACCAGGTCCCGAAGCTGCGCCACAAGCTGCCGGAGGCGGCCGAGCAGCTCGACATCGGCGTCGCCGCGGCCCCGGTCGTCGCCGAGCGGCCGGCCTGGCCGACGGACGGGCTCGAGCAGATCCGCGTCGTGCGCGACGTCCTCTCCCGCGCGCCGGCGCCGGCCCCCCTCGACGCCGTCGTCGCGAGCTTCGCCGGGCGGGCGACACCGGCTCGCCGCGCCCGCGTCGAGGCGGTGCTGTCGACGCTCGTCGAGCACGGCCTCGCCCGCAGGGCCGAGGGAACGGGCGAGAGCGCTCCGACCCGCTGGTTCACCCCGCGCTGACCCTTCTCCTTCCCCTACAGGGAAGGAAAAGGGCGTCCCCCGTCGCCGCCAGCGCCCCCCCGCTCCACGAAAAAGCCCCTCCCGTCGCCGGAAGGGGCTCCCTCGTCTCGTGCGCGGTCCGCGGCAGGCGCCGGGGCGCGCCGCGCCTCAGATCACGTAGCTCTTCAGCGGGGGAAACCCGTTGAAGGCCACGGCCGAGTAGGTCGTGGTGTAGGCGCCCGTCCCCTCGATCAGCACCTTGTCGCCGATGGAGAGCGACACGGGCAGCGGGTAGGGGGTCTTCTCGTACATCACGTCGGCCGAATCGCAGGTCGGGCCGGCGAGCACGCAGGGCGCGACCGTGTCGTCGTCCCGGTCCGTGCGGATCGGGTAGCGGATCGACTCGTCCATCGTCTCGGCGAGGCCGCCGAACTTGCCGATGTCGAGATAGACCCAGCGGATCTCGTCCGCGTCGCGGCTCTTCTTCGAGACGAGCACGACCTCGGCCTCGATCACGCCGGCGTTGCCGACCATGCCGCGGCCCGGCTCGATGATCGTCGACGGAATGCGGTTGCCGAAGTGGCGCGACAGGGCCTGGAAGATGGACTGGCCGTAGGCCTCCACCGCCGGGATGTCCTTGAGGTACTTCGTCGGGAAGCCGCCGCCGAGATTGACCATCGACAGGTGGATGCCCTTGTCCGCGCAGGCGCGGAAGATCGCGGCGGCGGAGCCGAGCGCCTGGTCCCAGGCCTCGGTGTTGCCCTGCTGCGAGCCGACGTGGAAGGACACGCCGTAGGCCTCGAGCCCGACGCGATGGGCGTGCTCCAGCACGTCGACGGCGAGCGAGGGCTCGCAGCCGAACTTGCGCGAGAGCGGCCACTCGGCGCCGGCGCCGTCGCAGAGGATGCGGCAGAACACCTGCACGTCCTCGGCGCCGGTCGCGGCCTTGGCGCGGGCGATCTTCTCGACCTCGTCCTCGCAGTCGACCGCGAACAGGCGCACGCCGAGCTCGAGGGCGCGCACGACGTCGCGCTCCTTCTTGATCGTGTTGCCGAAGGAGATGCGGTCGGGCGTCGCGCCGGCGTCGAGCGCGAGCTCGATCTCGACGACGGAGGCGGTGTCGAAGCACGAGCCGAGATCGGCGAGCAGCGCCAGCAGCGCGGGCTCGGGATTCGCCTTCACGGCGTAGAACACGCGCGTGTCGGGCAGGGCACGAGAGAACTTGGAATAGTTGTCGCGCACGACCTCGAGGTCGACGACGAGGCAGGGCCCGTCCTCGCGGCGGCGGCGCAGGAACTCACGGATGCGCTCGGTCATGGCGCTCTCCCCCATAGGCTCGCGGGCAGCCGAACGGTGCGGCCGCCGATGAATCACGATCGCGACCTCGCCCGAGGTCGCGCAAGCTCGATGGGACGCCTCTTCGACGGGCGAGCGCGCTTTGGAGACGCGAACGCACGATCGACGGAGCGACCCGACGTGCTGCCATGGATTGGAGCGGGATGACCCGTCCGCACGCCCGGCAATGATGAGACAAGCCTCTTCGGTGACCGACCTTTGGAGGGCCGATCGAGACCAAAAAAGCCCGTGTCGTCGTTGCTTTAAGTCGCGTTCCCCGCTGAGGGCGGAGTGCGCCGGTTTCGCCTCCGGCTGCCGGTCAGGGGTGTCGGGGGAAGTCTCCCCCGGGCGGCTGTCCGGTCTCTTGCCCGGATGCCCACCGACCGGCACGCGACCACAGGCACGTGCGAAATTGGGCAAGGACGTAGGTAATCCCGATTCTCCCCGGGATCAATGGGTTTCGGGGCCGGTTCGCGAATTTTTCTCGGCGCCGCCGGCGAGGAGGTCGCGGATCTCGGCGAGCAGCTTCACGTCGGCGGGGATCGCGGGCTCGCTGGCCGCCTCGGACGGGGCGGCGACCTCCGCGTCCTGCTTCGCCCGCAGCCGGTTGATGGCGCGGATGACGAAGAACAGCACCCACGCGACGATGAGGAAGTTGATCGTCGCCGTGACGAAGGACCCGTAGGCGATCACCGCCCCCTGCTCGCGGGCCGCCGCCAGGGTGGTGGCGGTCACCTCGGACGACAGCGGCAGGAAGTAGTTGGTGAAGTCGAGCCCGCCGGTGACGACGCCGATCAGCGGCGTGAACACGTCCTCGACCAGCGAGGAGACGATCCGCGAGAAGGCGGCGCCGATGATGACGCCCACCGCCAGATCCACCACGTTGCCCTTGAGCGCGAAGGTCTTGAACTCGTCGATGATGGCCATGGTCGCCTCCCCGAGGTGCGTCGCCTCTCCGGGCCACAGCAATACGCGGCTCGGCCGCGCTTCGTAAAGCGGCCAGGCGATGCGCGTGCGCGACGTGCGAACGCCCCCGGACGGGGCGCATCCGGGGGCGTTCGCGACCGAGACGACGATGCGATCAGGCCGTCTGCGGGCCCTCGCCGCCGGATGCGCCGCCGGGAGCGGCCGCCTGCGCCTGCTGGGCGGCGGCCACGCGCTGGCGGTAGAGGGCGACGAAGTCGATCGGGTCGATGTAGAGCGGCGGGAAGCCGCCGTTGCGCACGGCGTCAGCCACGATCTGCCGGGCGAAGGGGAAGAGCAGGCGCGGGCACTCGATCATGACGACCGGATGGAGCTGCTCCTTGGGAACGTTCTTCACCCGGAAGACGCCGGCGTAGTTGAGCTCGAACTTGAACATCACCACGTCGTCGGTCTTGGCGTCGCCCTCGAGCTTGAGGTCGACCTCGTAGTCGGTCTCGCTCATCTGCTTGGCGTTGACGTTGACCTGGATGCCGATCTTCGGCTGGGCCTGCTGCGGGGCGAGCGAGCGCGGCGCGGACGGGTTCTCGAAGGAGAAGTCCTTGGTGTACTGAGCGAGCGCGTTCAGCGAGGGGGCGGCGTTCGCGCCGCCGCCGTTCGGGGCGCCGCCGTTCTGGGCGCCGTTGGTCGCCGGGGTGTCGGCCATCGGGAGGTCTCCGAATTCCTGCGTGAGCGCCCGGCCGGGCGCGGGAAGGCCGAGCGGGATCCCCGCCGGCCTCGATGGCAGGCGCGCTAACACGCTTCGCGCGAGGGAACAAGCGCGGGCGGCGTGCGGACGCCGGCACGGCCCGCCACACCCGCGCCATCGCTGACCGCGATGGTCGGCGGGTGGGCCGACCCGTCGCACGAGAAAAAGCCGCGTTCCGCCGCTCCTTGTCGCGACGGTGGGTGGATGTTACGACGCTCGTTGCCCATATGCGGACGAGGGCGCGGCGCGGCGGCGGATGACCATCGCCGCCGCAGGCGCTCTCGGGCAGACGCCCGCTTCCCGGGAACTCCAGGCCGGACCGACGATGCAAGAGTCATTCGACCTCACGACGCTCATCTTCCTCGCGCTCGCCGTCTTCGTGATCTGGCGGCTGCGCTCGGTGCTCGGGACCAAGACCGGGAACGAGAAGCCGCCGCAGGACCCGTTCCGGCGCGAGACGTCGGGCCCGCGCGGCGGGCGCCCCGGCGCCGACAACGTGGTGCGCCTGCCCAACGGCGCGGCCGGCGCCCCCGCCTCGCCCGACCGCTGGAAGAGCATCTCCGCGCCCGGCGCCGACGTGACCCCGGGCCTCGACGAGATCGCCCGCCAGGAGCCCGCCTTCAACGGCCGGGAGTTCCTCGAGGGCGCCAAGATGGCCTACGAGATGATCGTCACGGCCTTCGCGGCGGGCGACCGCAAGACGCTCAAGGATCTCCTCTCGAAGGAGGTCTACGAGGGCTTCGAGGCGGCGATCGCCGACCGCGAGACCCGCGGTGAGAAGGCGGAGACCACGTTCGTCGCCATCGACAAGGCCGAGGTGACCGCGGCCGAGGTGAAGGGCAAGACCGCGCAGATCACCGTGCGGATCGTCTCCGAGCTGATCTCGGTGACGCGCTCTTCCGCGGGCGACGTCGTCGAGGGCTCGGCCGACCAGGTGGTCGACGTCACCGACGTGTGGACGTTCGCCCGCCAGCTCGGCGCGCGCGACCCGAACTGGCAGCTCGTCGCGACCGAAGCGGGGCAATGAGGGGGGCGCCGAGCGCGCTCCTCCTCGCGCTGGGTGCGGCCATGGCGCTCGGCCCTCTCTCCTCCGCCTCCGCCGCGACGATCCCGGACGTCGGCGGCGCCCGGCTCGAGCGGGTGGCCTTCGCCGATCTCCCCGGCTGGGAGGCGGACGACCACGCCGCAGCGCTCGCGGCCTTCCAGGTCTCCTGCGGCCCGATCCTCGAGGGCCGCGCCGCGCTCCGTCCCGCCGCCGCGGCCGGCGTCGATCTGCTCGCGGCCTGCCGTGCGGCGCTTCCCGTCGCGCCCGCCGACGCCCGCGCCTTCTTCGAGCGCGTCTTCGTCCCCCATCGCGTGATCCCGCCATCCGGCCGCGGCTTCCTCACCGGCTACTACGAGCCGGAGCTCGCGGGGGCGCTCGCCCCGACCGCCCGCTTCGCGACGCCGCTTCGGGCGCGGCCCGCCGGTCTCGTCAGCCTCGCCGAGGGCGAGACCCGCCCCGGCGTCGACGCCGCCCTGCGCGCCGCTCTGAGGGACGGCGCCGGCGGCTTCCGGCCGGTGCCGACGCGCGCCGAGATCGAGGAGGGCGCGCTCGGGGACGCCGCACCAGCGATCGTCTGGCTGGAGGAGCCCGGCGAGGCCTTCATCGTCCACGTCCAGGGCTCGGCGCGCATCCGCCTCGACGACGGGCGGGTGTTGCGGGTCGGCTACGCGGGGCGCAATGGCCACCCCTACACCTCGATCGGGCGCCTCCTGGTCGAGCGCGGTGCCATCGACCGCGACGCGATGAGCCTCGAGCGCCTGCTCGGCTGGCTGCGCGAGAACCCAGACGAGGCCCGCGCGCTGATGCGCGAGAACGCCTCCTACATCTTCTTCACGCTCCTCGACTCACACGACGACGCGCTCGGCCCGATCGGCGGCGCCGGGGTGCCGCTGACGCCGGGGCGCTCGCTCGCGGTGGATCGGGGGCTTTGGCCCTACGGCCTGCCGTTCTGGCTCTCCGGCGCGCTGCCGGACGCGGACGGGGTCGTGCATCCGCTGGCGCGGCTGATGGTTGCGCAGGATACCGGCTCGGCCATCCTCGGCCCGGCGAGGGGCGACTGGTTCGTCGGCTCCGGCGCCCGGGCGGGGACGCGCGCGGGGCTGATCCGGCACGCGACCGACTTCGTCGTCCTGCTGCCGCGCTCCGAGACGGAGCGTCACCAAGGGGCGCTCGGAGGGGAGAGCCGCCGATGACCCGGCGGCGCCGGCGCGAGCTGACCGAGGAGGAGCGGCTCCTGTGGCGCCACGTGGTACGCCACGTCGAGCCCCTCCCCGGCAAGGCGATTCCCTCCGACCCTGCTCCAACGCCGGCGGTCCCCGAGACGGCGACGGCGCCTCCCCCGAAGGTGGCGCGCACGAGGCCCGCGCCGGAGCGCGCGCCCGGCGTCCCCCCGAAGCCGCGCGCCCCGACCGCGGCTCCCTACCGCCCGACGCCGCCGGCACCGCCGCCCATCCCCCCGCTCGCGAAGCTCCCACGCAAGGAGCGCACGGCGCTCTCCCGACGCGCGCGCCGTCCCGACGCCACGCTCGACCTGCACGGCATGCGTCAGGGCGAGGCGCATCTCGCGCTGCACGGCTTCCTGCACCGCGCCGCCGCGCAGGGCCATGCGATCGTGCTCGTCATCACGGGCAAGGGAGCGCCGGGCCGCGACGGGGGGATGGCCGCGCTGTTCGAGGAGCGCGGCGTGCTGCGCCGGCTCGTGCCGCACTGGCTCGCCGAGCCCGCCATTCGTGGCCTCGTCGTCGGCTTCGAGCCGGCGGCGCACCATCACGGCGGGGAGGGCGCGCTCTACGTGCGGCTTCGCCGCCGCGACGGTCGCTGAGGGAGGGGGGCGTGGCACGCCGATCCCGCGATCCGCAGGCGCAGGCCCGTGCGCTGACGCCCTTCGGCCGGCGCGTGCGCCGGCTGCGCGCCGCGCGCGGGCTCCAGCTCAAGGACATGGCGGCGCATCTCGGCGTCTCCAGCGCCTATCTCTCGGCGCTCGAGCGCGGCGAGCGCGGGCGCCCGACCTTCACGCTGGTCCAGGGCACGATCCATTACTTCGGCGTGATCTGGGACGAGGCCGACGAGCTCCAGCGCCTCGCCGAGCTCTCCGACCCGGCCCCGCGCATTCCCGCCGCCGGCGCCGGGCCGGACGCGGTGCTGCTCGCCAACCGCCTGGCGCGGGAGATCGGGGCGCTCGACGCGGACCGGATCGAGGCGATGATCGCGATCCTGGATGGCATTCCTGCAACGCCGGATGCGGCGGCGGAGCTTGACGGGACGGACGCGAGGGGGTCTAACCCTGCGCGGTCCCGCTCACCCGCCGGCACCGGCGACGCGTCCCCGAGCGAGCCGGAAAGCCCGCCCCGAAGCCCGTCCGGCGACGCCCCACCCGACCGAGACAGCACCTGAGGATATTCATGCCCGAGCTCGACGTCCTGACCCTCGGCAACGCCATCGTCGACGTGATCGCCCACACGGACGACGCCTTCCTCGTGTCCGAGAAGCTCCACAAGGGCTCGATGAACCTCATCGACGAGGCGCGTGCCGAGGATCTCTATGCCCGCATGGGGCAGGCGGCGATCATCTCCGGGGGCTCGGGCGCGAACACCGCCGTGGGTGCGGCCTCGCTCGGCGCGCGCGCCGGCTTCATCGGCAAGGTGCGCGAGGACGAGCTCGGCCGCATCTACCGCCACGACATGAACGCCACGGGCGTGCGCTTCGAGACCGCTTATGCCGCCCCCGACGGGCCGGCGACCGCGCGCTCGTTCATCCTGGTGACGCCCGACGGCGAGCGCACCATGAACACCTATCTCGGTGCCTGCCAGAACCTGACGCCGGACGACATCGACGCGCCGACCGTGCAGGGCGCGGCCATCACCTATCTCGAGGGCTATCTCTGGGATCCGCCGGCGGCGAAGGAGGCCTTCCGCAAGGCGGTCGACATCGCCCACGGCGCCGGCAACAAGGTGGCGCTGACGCTCTCGGATTCCTTCTGCGTCGACCGCTACCGCGCCGAGTTCCTCGACCTCGCCCGCACCGGCGCCCTCGACATCCTGTTCGCCAACATCCACGAGCTCAAGGCGCTCTACGAGACCGCCGACGAGGACACGGCGGTCGCCGCCCTGCGCCGGGAGGGCCACCCCGACCGCGACTTCCTCGCCGTGGTGACCCGCTCCGAGCGCGGCTCGCTGATCGTGACCCGCGCGGGGACGCGCGCGGTCGACGCCTACCCGCCCGACGCGATCGTCGACCTCACCGGCGCTGGCGACCTCTTCGCCGGCGGCTTCCTCGCGGGCCTGACGCGCGGCCTCGACCACGTCGCCTGCGCCCGCCTCGGTGCCATGGCCGCCGCGGAGGTCATCTCCCACATCGGTGCGCGCCCGCAGCGCAGCCTGAAGGAGATGGCGGAGGCGAACGGGCTGCTGGGCTGAGCGCCGCCGACTTGCGGACGCCGAGCGGGCCGATAGGCTCGCGGAACACCTGCCGAGGAGCGCGCGCATGACCGCCCCCACGCCACCCGCCGTCGACTGGTCCGCCCTTCCCGCGCCGGAGGACGACGGCGCCGCCGCGCATCTCGTCGGGATGCGGCTGCCCGACGTGGCGCTCGTCTCGACCGGCGGCGGGCGTGTGCGGCTCTCCGGGCTGCGGGACGTCTGCGTGCTCTACGTCTACCCGATGACCGCCGAGCCCGGGGTCGCCCTGCCGGAGGGGTGGGACGGGATCCCCGGCGCGAAGGGCTGCACGCCGCAATCCTGCGCCTTCCGCGACCATTTCGCGGAGCTGCGGGAGGCGGGCGCCGACGCCGTCTTCGGGATCTCGACGCAGGCGCCGCAGGCGCAGGCGGAAGCGGCGGCGCGCCTGCACCTGCCCTTCCCGCTGCTCTCGGACGCGGACCTCGCCCTGGCGAACGCGCTGCGGCTGCCGACCTTCGAGGGCATGGGGCGTACGCTGCACAAGCGCGTCACGCTGATCGCGCGCGAGGGCACGATCGTGACGGTGTTCTACCCGGTCTTCCCGCCCGACCGGAACGCGGCCGACGTGCTGGCGCAGCTTCGAGCGAGCGCAGGCGCGGGCTGACACCCGCGCCGGGCGCGTGCGTCAGCACGTCCGGAAGGGGATCCGAATTGGGGCGCGGCCCGGCACGGGCAACGAGGCGGCCCGGCCCCTCGGCAGGCCGCTCGCGCTCACCTCGGCGTCGGCTGGTCGCCTTCCGAGAAGCCGGGCTCCACGATCTCGAGGCGCCGCTCGATGCGATCGAGCCGATCCTCGACGCGGTCCATCTTGGCGAAGGAGGTCGCTCCCTGGTGCTCCAGGTGGGACACGCGGGCGCGAAGCTCCTGCAGCATCTCCCCATGTGCGTGCAGGAGCCCGCGAATCTCGCGAAGCATGGGCAGGATGATGCTCTCCTGGTTGCTCATGCGTCTCTCCGTCGACGTAGCGAGACCGTAGCGGTGCGCCGGCCGCGCGTCAACGAAAAAGAGCGCGTGGGTCGCCCCACGCGCTCCATGACAATTCAGAGGCGAAACGCCCCGATCAGGCGGCCTGTGCCTGCTGGGCCGGCAGGGCGCCCTTGGCCTTCTCGACGAGGGCGGCGAAGGCCGCAGGCTCGTGGATGGCGATGTCGGAGAGGACCTTGCGGTCGACCTCGATGCCGGCCTTGTTGAGGCCGTCGATGAAGCGCGAGTAGGTCAGGCCGTGCTCGCGGACCGCGGCGTTGAGACGCTGGATCCAGAGCGCGCGGAAGGTGCGCTTCTTGTTCTTGCGGTCGCGGTAGGCGTACTGCATCGAGCGATCGACGGCAGCCTTCGCGGTGCGGATGGTGTTCTTGCGGCGGCCGTAGAAGCCCTTTGCGGCCTTCAGGACCTTCTTGTGCTTGGCGTGAGCGGTCACGCCGCGCTTGACGCGGGCCATGGTTCAGTCTCCGGTATTCGATGAGTGCGGCAGGATCTCGGGATCAGGCGTAGGGGAGGAAGTAGCGCTTCACGAACTTCGCATCGCCCTCGAACATCACGGCGGTGCCGCGCTGATCACGGATCTGCTTCTTCGTGCGCTTGATCATCCCGTGCTGCTTGCCCGCCTGGGTGCGGATCACCTTGCCGGTACCGGAAACCTTGAAGCGCTTCTTGGCGCCCGACTTCGTCTTCATCTTGGGCATTTGGCTCGTCTCCTGTCGCGCACGACGTCTTTCGCCTCCCCGAAAGGAGGCCGCGCCGCCCGCCCGTCTCGTGTGAGCGTCTCGACCCGCCACGGCAGCCCTTTCGCCGGGCCGGTCGATGAGACGCGGGACATGGCACGAATCGGAAGCGTGCGCAAGATCCCGTCTCGCGCGCGGGGCCATCCCCTCGCGCGCGCGGCCGTGCCGCGGAACCCCGCCGCCCACCGCGGCCTTGTCCCGTCGAGCCCCGCCACACCACCGAGACGGAGACTTCCCATGGCCGAGAAGACGCCCGACGACGCCCCGCGCGACGACGAGAAGACGCCGACCCACGCGCCCGGCGAGAACGCACCGCCCGGCCGCCGCGGCCCGCAGCCCTACCCGGTGAACGACCCCGAGCTCACCGACCCCGGCAAGACCCGCGGCGCCGAGCCCGACCTCCTGCCCGTCCGCCCCGGCGTCGGCGGCGGCAGGATGCCGACGATGTGAGGCCGGTCGGCCAGGCCTCTCACGCCAGGACCTCCCCGAGCAGCGGCGGCAGCGCCTCGGGGAGGTCCTCCGCGATCAGGCCCGGGCCCACGCGCGCGCCCGCGCGGCCGTGCAGGTTCACCGCCGCGCAGGCGGCCTCGAACGGGGGCATGCCCTGCGCCAGGAGCCCGGCGACGAAGCCGGCGAGCACGTCGCCCGAGCCGGCCGTCGCCAGGTAGGGCGTGCCGGTCGCGTCGATCGCCGCGCGGCCGTCCGGCGCCGCGATCACCGTGTCCGGCCCCTTGTCGACGAGAACGATGCCGAGCGCCTGCGCCCCCGCCCGCGCGGCGGCGAGCTTGCAGGGCGCGTCGCGCGCCTCCGGGCAGGCCGAGAACAGCTTGGCGAACTCGCCGGCGTGCGGCGTCGCCACCGCAGCGCCCACCCGCGCGCACAGCGAACCGAGGGCCTCGTGGTCGCCGGCGAAGGCGGTGAGCGCGTCGGCGTCGAGCACGAGCGCGCGATTCGCCGCATGCGCCGCCCCGGCCGCCGCCTCGACGAGCGCCCGTGCGCGCTCCCTCCCGAGGCCCGGCCCGAGCGCGACGACGTTCAGGCGCGTATCCTCGAGCAGACGCGCGAGGTCGCGCGCGTCGTCGCAGGGGCGCAGCATGATCGCGGTGAGGTGGGCGGCGTTCACGCCGAGCGCCTCGCGCGGCGAACCGATCGTGACGGCGCCCGCCCCGATCCGCAGAGCGCCGCGCGCGACCAGCCGTGCCGCGCCGGTCGCGTCGGCGGGACCGGAGAGCACGAGCGCATGCCCACGCGTGTACTTGTGCGCGTCGAGGGCCGGGCGCGGGAAGGCGGCGTGCCACAGCGCCTCCTCGTTGGCGAAGGTGGTCGGCGCGAGCCCCGCGATCACGGCGTCCGGGATGCCGATGTCGGCGAGGACGAGGCGCCCGCACAGCGCACGCCCGGGCATCAGCAGGTGACCGGGCTTGCGCCGGGCGAAGGTGACCGTGACGGTCGCCGGGCAGGCGGTTCCGCGCACCCGGCCGCTGTCGCCGTCGAGGCCCGACGGCACGTCCACGGCGACGACGGGGACGCCGGTCCGCGCCAGGCGGTCGAGGAATGCGGCGGCCACGCCGTCGACGTCGCGCCCGAGACCGGCGCCGAGGAGGGCGTCGATCGCGAGGTCGAAGGCGTCGGGGTCGATCCCGTCGAGGGAAAGGACGCGGGGATCCGCCTCTCCCGGATCGGTGACGCGCGTCTCCCAGGCGCTCGCCGCCGTTGCGACGTCTCCCGAGAGCCGCGCCCGCTCGCCGAGCAGCGCAACGCTCACGGCGAAGCCCCGTGCCGCGAGGAGGCGGGCCGCGACGAAGCCGTCGCCGCCGTTGTTCCCCGGCCCGCACGCGACGAGCACGCGCGCGCCGTGGCGGGCGAGCCCCGCCGCGGCCTCGGCGACCGCCGCGCCGGCGGCCTCCATCAACGCGATGCCGGGGCGGCCCGCGGCGATGGTGCGCCGGTCGGCCTCGCGCATCGCGGCGGTGTCGAGGAGATGATGCATCATTTTTGGCCGTCCCCTGCCTCGTATCCGCACCGGGTCCGGCGGCCCCCGGCTCGCCCCCCGGCCATTCCGCTCATAGAGCGGGCATCTGCCGCCAATTTGTGCAACGCCAGCCGCAAAAGCGATCAGCGTCCCTTGCTCGGCTTTCCCGCGGCGATGATAAGAGATGAGGCGCGGACGCGCAGCCCGCGCCGGCACGACAGCGACGACCGAAGGCGAAGCCGACATGCGAAAGATCGAGGCGATCATCAAGCCGTTCAAGCTCGACGAGGTGAAGGAAGCGCTCCAGGACGTCGGGCTGCAGGGCATCACCGTCATCGAGGCCAAGGGCTTCGGGCGGCAGAAGGGGCACACGGAGCTCTACCGGGGTGCCGAGTACGTCGTGGACTTCCTCCCCAAGGTGAAGCTGGAGATCGTCCTCGGCGACGACCTGGTGGAGAAGGCCGTCGACGCGATCCGCAAGGCGGCGCAGACCGGGCGCATCGGCGATGGCAAGATTTTTGTATCGACGGTGGACGAGGCGATCCGCATCCGCACCGGCGAGACCGGTTCGGACGCGATCTGACCCGCTCCGCCCGCTTCCCGAGAAACCGCGGCCGTCCAGGACCGCGGATGAAGATCCCGCCCTGAAGACCCCGTACGAGAGGACTATCCGGACATGCAGACCGCCAACGACGTGCTCAAGGCGATCAAGGACAACGACGTCAAGTACGTCGACTTCCGCTTCACCGATCCGAAGGGCAAGTGGCAGCACGTCACCTTCGACGTCACCTTCGTGGACGAGGACACCTTCGCCGACGGCATCATGTTCGACGGCTCCTCGATCGCCGGCTGGAAGGCGATCAACGAGTCCGACATGACGCTGATGCCGGCCCCCGAGACCGCGTGCATCGACCCGTTCTTCTCGGCGACGACGATGTCGATCGTCTGCGACGTGCTCGAGCCGGCCTCCGGCGAGCCCTACGGCCGCGACCCGCGCGGCACCGCCAAGAAGGCCGAGGCGTTCCTCAAGTCGACCGGCATCGGCGACACGATCTACGTCGGCCCGGAGGCCGAGTTCTTCGTCTTCGACGACGTGAAGTTCGCCGCCGACCCCTACAACGTCTCCTTCCAGGTCGACGCGACGGAGCTGCCCACCAACGGCATGCGCTCCTACGAAGGCGGCAACATGGGCCATCGCATCCCGATCAAGGGCGGCTACTTCCCCGTGCCGCCGCTGGATTCGGGGCAGGACATGCGCTCGGAGATGCTCGCGGCCATGGCCGAGATGGGCGTCAAGGTCGAGAAGCACCACCACGAGGTGGCCTCGGCCCAGCACGAGCTCGGCATGAAGTTCGACACGCTGGTGCACATGGCCGACCAGATGCAGGTGTACAAGTACTGCATCCACAACGTCGCGGCCTCGTTCGGCAAGTCGGCCACCTTCATGCCCAAGCCCGTCTACGGCGACAACGGCTCGGGCATGCACGTCCACCAGTCGATCTGGAAGGACGGCAAGCCGCTCTTCGCCGGCGACAAGTACGCCGACCTCAGCCAGGAGTGCCTCTGGTACATCGGCGGCATCATCAAGCACGCCAAGGCGATCAACGCCTTCACCAACCCGTCGACGAACTCCTACAAGCGACTCGTCCCGGGCTTCGAGGCGCCGGTGCTGCTCGCCTATTCCTCGCGCAACCGCTCGGCGTCCTGCCGCATCCCGTGGACGACCTCGCCGAAGGCCAAGCGCGTCGAGGTGCGCTTCCCCGATCCGACGGCGAACCCCTACCTCGCCTTCGCGGCGCTGCTGATGGCCGGGCTGGACGGCATCCTCAACAAGATCGATCCCGGCGCGGCGATGGACAAGGACCTCTACGACCTGCCGCCGCGCGAGCTCAAGAAGATCCCGACCGTCTGCGGCTCGCTGCGCGAGGCGCTCGCCGCCCTCGACAAGGACCGCGCCTTCCTCAAGGCCGGCGGCGTGTTCGACGACGATCAGATCGACTCCTACATCGAGCTGAAGATGCAGGACGTCATCAAGTTCGAGCACACCCCGCACCCGGTCGAGTACGTGATGTACTACTCGGTCTGATCCGAGCGCCGGGCGGTGCCGCGCGAGCGGCGCCACCGCGACGGGAGAACCGGAGCCGGGGCGCGTCGCGTCCCGGCTCCGCGCGTTTCGAGGGGAGCACGACGGCTGCGAGCCCCTTGCACGGACGCAATCGGATGTCCCGTGCAGGCTGTGGGGGATCTGCGGGCCGCGCTTGAAACGAACCGCGCGACGCGCCACCTTACCGAGGCGCGACGCGCTTTCGCTCCCGCCTACGAGGGGAGCGCGCCGCACGCCCCGCGCGTCGATACGCATTCGGCGCGAGCGCGGGGACGTCATCCGCCCGCCGGCGGCCTGCTTCCGCGAGAGGCGCGCCGGGGCGCAAAGGGAAGAGGATCACCCTCCATGACACAGTCCAAGACGCGGCAGCCCGTCGTTCCGGGGTCGGAAGGCACCTATCCGGTGCTCCCGCTCCGCGACATCGTCGTCTTCCCGCACATGATCGTGCCGCTCTTCGTCGGCCGCGAGAAGTCGATCCGGGCGCTCGAGGAGGTGGTGCGGACCGACCGCCACATCCTGCTCGCGACACAGAAGAACGCCGCCGACGACGATCCCGCCGCCGACGCGATCTACGACGTCGGCACGCTCGCCAACGTCCTCCAGCTGCTCAAGCTTCCCGACGGCACGGTGAAGGTGCTGGTCGAGGGTGCCGGCCGTGCGCGCGTGGGCGACTACCTGCGCGTGGAGGACTATTACGAAGCGAACGCGACGGTGCTCGCGGACGACCTCGGCGACAAGATCGAGGCGCAGGCGCTCGCCCGCTCGGTGGTCGGCGAGTTCGAGAACTACGTCAAGCTCAACAAGAAGGTCTCGCCCGAGATCGTCGCCGCGGTGACGCAGATCGAGGACCCGGCGAAGCTCGCCGACACGGTCGCCTCGCATCTCGCCGTCAAGATCTCCGACAAGCAGGAGCTGCTCGAGACGAAGACCGTCGCCGAGCGTCTCGAGCGCGTGCTCGGGCTGATGGAGAGCGAGATCTCCGTGCTCCAGGTGGAGAAGCGCATCCGCACCCGCGTCAAGCGGCAGATGGAGAAGACGCAGCGCGAGTACTACCTCAACGAGCAGATGAAGGCGATCCAGAAGGAGCTCGGCGACGAGGACGGGCGCGACGAGATCGCCGAGATCGAGCAGAAGATCAAGGACGTCAAGCTCTCCAAGGAGGCCCGCGACAAGGCCACCGCCGAGGTCAAGAAGCTGCGCCAGATGTCGCCCATGTCCGCCGAGGCGACGGTGGTGCGCAACTACCTCGACTGGATGCTGTCGATCCCGTGGAACAAGCGCTCGAAGGTCAAGAAGGACCTCGCCGGGGCGCAGGCCATCCTCGACAACGATCACTTCGGCCTCGAGAAGGTAAAGGAGCGCATCGTCGAGTACCTCGCCGTGCAGCAGCGGGCGAACAAGCTCACCGGCCCGATCCTGTGCCTCGTCGGCCCTCCCGGCGTCGGCAAGACCTCGCTCGGCAAGTCGATCGCCCGGGCCACGGGCCGCGAGTTCGTGCGCATGTCGCTCGGCGGCGTGCGCGACGAGGCGGAGATCCGCGGCCACCGGCGCACCTACATCGGCTCGATGCCCGGCAAGATCATCCAGTCGATGCGCAAGGCCAAGACCTCGAACCCGCTCATCCTGCTCGACGAGATCGACAAGATGGGCCAGGACTTCCGCGGCGACCCGTCGGCGGCCCTGCTCGAGGTGCTGGACCCGGAGCAGAACGGCACGTTCAACGACCACTACCTCGAGGTGGACTACGACCTGTCGAGCGTGATGTTCGTCACCACGGCCAACACGCTCAACATCCCGGCGCCGCTCCTCGATCGCATGGAGACGATCCGCATCGCCGGCTACACCGAGGACGAGAAGGCCGAGATCGCGCGCCGGCACCTGATCCCGAACGCGATCAAGAAGCACGGCCTCAAGTCCGAGGAATGGGCCATCGACGACGCGGGGCTGCTGCTGCTCATCCGCCGCTACACCCGCGAGGCGGGCGTGCGCAATCTCGAGCGCGAGATCTCCAACCTCGTCCGCAAGGCGGTCAAGAAGATCCTCATGACGGAGGAGACCGCCGTCGTCGTCACCGAGACGAGCCTCGAGGACTTCCTCGGCGCGCCGCGCTACCGCTACGGCGAGGTCGAGGCGGAGGACATGGTCGGTGTCGTCACGGGCCTGGCCTGGACCGAGGTCGGGGGCGAGCTGCTCACGATCGAGGGCGTCATGATGCCCGGCAAGGGCAAGATGACCGTCACGGGCAACCTGCGCGACGTGATGAAGGAATCGATCTCGGCGGCGGCGTCCTACGTCCGCTCGCGGGCGGTCGATTTCGGCCTCGAGCCGCCGCTCTTCGACCGCAAGGACATCCACGTCCACGTGCCGGAGGGGGCGACGCCCAAGGACGGACCGTCCGCCGGCATCGCCATGGCCACGGCGATCGTCTCGATCATGACGGGCATCCCCGTGCGCCGTGACATCGCCATGACCGGCGAGGTCACCCTGCGCGGACGGGTGCTTCCCATCGGCGGGCTGAAGGAGAAGCTGCTCGCGGCGCTGCGCGGCGGCCTCAAGACCGTTCTCATCCCCGAGGACAACGTCAAGGACCTCGCCGACGTGCCGGCGAACCTGAAGTCCGGCCTCGAGATCGTCCCGGTCTCGCGGATGGAGCAGGTGCTCGAGCACGCCCTCGTGCGCAAGCCCGAGCCGATCGAGTGGGACGAATCGGCCATCCCGGCCCCCGCGCGTGGCGGCGAGGAGAGCGAGCCGGGCTTCGTCGCCCACTGAGGCGGACCTCTGCGAGCCCTCGGCGGGGCCCATCGAGCTCCGCCGGGCGTGGAACCAGTCGAAGGCGGCCTCCGGACTCGGGTCCGGAGGCCGCTTTTTTACGTCCGGGCGCCGATTTCCACAGCCAAATCGCGGTCTCGACGCTTGCGGGGCCGGAGCATTCCGCTATGCAGGAAAGAACCGAACGACGGCGCAGCAAGGGTTTGCGCGCCGCGCACGCTCTGGAGGAGGTAGCAATGAACAAAGGCGAGCTCGTCAGCGCCGTGGCCGAGAAGACCGGCCTCAGCAAGGCTCAGGCCGGCGAGGCGCTCGACGCCGCGCTGGAGTCGATCCAGGAGACCCTGAAGAAGGGCGAGGAAGTGAAGATCGTCGGCTTCGGCACCTTCACCGTCGCCGACCGCCCCGCCGGCGAGGCGCGCAACCCGCGCACCGGCGAGAAGGTCCAGGTCCCGGCCTCGAAGACCCCGAAGTTCAAGGCCGGCGCCGGCCTCAAGGACGCCGTCAACGGCTGAGGCCGCGCGCGGCCGTCCGTCGACACCGACGCCTCGCGGAGCCGCCGGCGCGCTTGCGCCGGCGGCTTCGTGTTTCTATGTACGAGCGAGGCGGGACGCGCGCGCCGCGCGGCCCGGCCGGGGGCGGTTAGCTCAGCTGGTAGAGCATCTCGTTTACACCGAGAGGGTCGGCGGTTCGAGCCCGTCACCGCCCACCACTGCCCTGCTCGGAAGGCCTGCCGGCGACGGTGGGTGTGTCCGCTCCGGCGGCCCCGCGAAAAAGCGCGAAGGCGGCTCGACGATCGCTTGACACCGGTCTCGGGGGGCCGTAAACCCCCGCCACTGCCGCCGCGGATCGCGTGCGGCTCGAAGGGAAATGCGGGCGTAGCTCAGTCGGTTAGAGTGCCGGCCTGTCACGCCGGAGGTCGCGGGTTCGAGCCCCGTCGCCCGCGCCACCCTCCCTCGTGTCTCGTCATCGCCCGGAAATGGCCGCCCACTCTTCCGGGGCTGGCCGGGCCGTGCCGGATCGACGACCGGGCCTGCGCCTCGGTCGATGCCGGCGCGCTCAGAGCATCGACTCGAGCCCGTCCTGCGCCGCCAGCATCTCCTTCGCGTGCGCGCTGTCGCGGTCCATCTGCGCGATGAGGGCCTGCGCGCTCCCGAAGCGCGCCTCGCCGCGGATGAAGCCGACGAGCTCGACGCCCACGGTCTTCCCGTAGAGGTCGCCGACGAAATCGAACACGAAGGTCTCGAGCAGGGGCGCCCCGTCGTCGAAGGTCGGGCGGCGGCCGAAGCTGGCGACGCCGTCGCGGACCACGCCGTCGGCGGACAGCCGCACGGCGTAGATGCCGTGGGCGAGGCCGCAGCCCTCGGCAAGCGCCATGTTGGCCGTGGGGTAGCCGAGCGTGCGCCCGCGCTTGTCGCCGTGGCGGACCTCCCCCAGCACGAACCAGCGATAGCCCAGCAGCGCATTGGCTCTGGCGATCTCACCGGCACCCAGCGCCGTGCGGATGGCGGAGGAGGAGACCGGCGCGCCCGCCTCCTCGACCACGGGCACGACGTCGCAGCCGATGCCCCGCTCGGCGCACAGCCGCGTCAGCACCGCCGGCGTGCCGGCCCGGCCCTTGCCGAAATGGAAGTCGTAGCCGACGACCACGCCGGAGGCGTCGATCGCCCCGGCGACGAGCTCGTCGACGAAGGCCTCCGGGCTCATGCCCGCGAGGTCGGCATCGAAGGCGCGCACGTGCACCGCGTCGACCCCGGCGCGGGTGAGCACCCGCTCCTTCTCCGCCCGCGGCGTGATCCGGAAGAACGGCTTGCCCGGGGAGAAGAAGGCGCGCGGATGCGGCTCGAAGGTCAGCACGGCGGTTCCGACGCCCCGCGCGGCGGCCTTCTCGCGCGCGTTGGCGAGCAGCGTGCGGTGCCCGCGGTGGACGCCGTCGAAATTGCCGATGGCGACGACGGGGCCGCGGCGCCCCTGCGCGGGCTCGACATGGGTCGCGGAGGCGGAGACGCGCGACGGTGGGACGAAGGGAGGCGATCCGGTCATGGGCGCACGAAGTGCGTCAGCCGCGCGCACAAATCAAGCGCGAACCGGCCCGCCGGTCGGCGCTCGCCGATCAACGCCGCTCGCGGCTCGGGACGGCGACCCAGGCCTCGCCCTCCAGCACGGGGCGATTGTCGACCCGCGCCTCGCAGAACAGGCGCGCCCGGCGCCGCTCCGGCACGAGCTCGACGATCTCGACGGTGGCGCAGACCACGTCGCCGATGCGCACGGGCGCGAGGAACTGGAGCGATTGCGACAGGTACACCGCGCCCGGCCCCGGCAGGCGGGTGCCGAGGATCGCCGAGATCAGGCTCGCCGTGAACATGCCGTGGGCGATGCGCTGGCCGAAGCGGGTCGCCTGCGCGTAGCGCTCGCACAGGTGGATCGGGTTCGTGTCTCCCGAGATCTCGGCGAAGCGCGCGAGATCGGCCTCCATGACCGTGCGCATCAGGGTCGCGTGGGATCCGAGCGAAAGGTCCTCGAAATAGAGGACCGGAAACGTCTGCGTGTCCTCGCGCGCCCTGGCGAGTGCGGTGGCGGCCATCGTTCTGTCCTCCTCGCGATGCCCTGAAGAATAGAGCGCATCGGCAACGCGCATCCATGAGACTTTGGTCCCGTTGAACCGAAGTCGCATGCCGTCGCGCGGGACGGCGCCGGCGATTAACCGCTTCGCAACACGGCCCGGGTTAGAAGGCGAGCATCGGCGTCCCCCGCGGAAGCCGCCTCGATCACCGTCTTCTCGCCGCCCGGAAAGAGGCGGCGGCTCGCGAAACCGGAGCTTGGGACATGGCCCTCGACCTCAAGATGCCGATCCTCGTCGTCGACGATTACCAGACGATGGTCCGCATCATCCGTAACCTCCTCAAGCAGCTCGGGTTCGAGGACGTCGACGACGCGTCCGACGGCACCGCCGCGCTCGCCAAGCTCAAGGAGAAGAAGTACGGCCTCGTCATCTCCGACTGGAACATGGAGCCGATGACGGGCTACGAGCTGCTGCGCCACGTGCGCTCGGACGAGGCGCTGCGCGTCACGCCGTTCATCATGGTCACCGCCGAATCGAAGACGGAGAACGTCATCGCGGCGAAGAAGGCCGGCGTGAACAACTACATCGTGAAGCCCTTCAACGCGCAGACGCTCAAGGCCAAGATCGAGGCCGTTTGCGGCTCCTGATCCCGGCGCGCTCCGCGGTCCCGCGACGTCCGTCGCGGGGTCCGCCGTCCACGAACGACGAGAACAGGCGAAAGGTGGCGGCATGGCGACGGCATCCGCGCAGCGCATGCGCACGAGCACGAGGCCCCGCGGCGCGATGATCGACCCAGACGGCATCGACCTGAAGATGGTCGCGCGCGAGCTCGAGGCGGTGGCGGACTACGTCACCAACATCAAGCGTGAGATCGGCGCCCTGCGCGCCAACGAGCTCTACCGGGCGCGCCTGCCCGTCGCTCACGACGAGCTGGGGAACGTGGTCGACGCGACGCAGTCGGCCACGAACACCATCATGGCCGCCGCCGAGGAGATCCTCGGCTCGCGGGAGCAGGATTTCGAGACCTACCGGACCTTCGTCCAGGACAAGGTGACGCAGATCTTCGAGGCGTGCTCCTTCCAGGACATCACAGGCCAGCGCATCAACAAGGTCGTCGACGAGCTCGCCCAGGTCGAGAAGCGCCTCTCGCGCTTCGCGGCGGCGGTGAACATGCGCGACCAGGCGGCGCAGGTCGACCCGGAGGACGCCGCCAAGCAGGCCCGCAAGGACGCGCTGCTGCTCAACGGCCCGCAGACCGCAGACCTCGCGGTGAGCCAGGACGACATCGACGCCCTCTTCGGCTGATCGACGCCGCGGTGGAGCCCGTCAGGCGACCGCCTCGGCGGGGCGCGGACGGGCCTGCCCGAGCTCCTCGGGGTAGACCCCCGCGAGCACCTCCTGGAAGTGCCCGCGCACCAGCGCGTTGCAACGGCACGCACCCGTCGCCAGCCGGCCCCGGTCGACGATCTCGATACGCCCTCGCGAGACACGGATGGCGCCCCGCTCGCGCAGCACGCGGATGACCCGGCTGAGATAGCTGCGCCCCACGCCGAGCATGGCGGCCAGCTGCTCCTGCGTCATCGGGATCGAGGCCGCGCCGGTGCGCTCCTCGGCCGCGAGCAGCCACTTGGCGGCACGTTGCTCCAGCGTGTGGGCCGCATTGCAGGCCACCGACTGGAACACCTGCGCGATCAGGCAGTCCGCGTAGCGAGCGAACAGGTCCGCCACGCCCGGAGAATCGCGCTTGGCCGCGTCGAGGGCGGGGACCGGCATGCGCAGGAAGCGGCCGGGATGCTGCACGATCGCCCGCGCGTAGGCCGGCAACCGCCCGCGGCTGACGATGCCGCCGACCGCCCCCTCCCGCCCGATCAGCACCGTCTCCACCGCCCGGCCGTCGGCGAGCGGCACCAGGAACGAGGCGAGGCTCGCCCCGCAGGGAAAGTAGACCCAGGCGACGTCGTCGCCGGGCTCGTAGAGAATCTCGTCGCGCCGGCCCTCCCGGATCTCGAGATGCGGCGTGATCCGGGCGAGATCCTCGTGGCGGAGCGCGCGCAGGAGGTTGTTGCCTTCCACGTGAGCGGGAAGGGTGTTGGTCCGGCCCGTGACGAGCATGGCGTGCGCCTCGGCTTCGTTCATCGTGCAGCCTCAACGCCGAAGCTCGGCCGTGGTTCGATCGGGGGTCCACGGCGTCGACGCCCGGACTGTGCACTTGTGCGCTGACAGCATCCTCTGCCCGACCTAGGCAGGAAGTCTCACGCACGTCCGGCGGCGCGCGCCGCGACGCGTGAACCGGAAGAGCGCGTCTCCGGGCGCGCGGAGATCGTCCGCGATGCGCATCGCCGCCGCCGCCCCCGCACCGCCGCTCCTGCGCCTGTTCGACGCGACAGCCGGGCTGCGGGCGCGCCCCGCGATCGGCTATGCCGTCGCGACGCTCGGCTTCCTCGCGGCGCTCGGCGTGCGGATCGCGATCGGGGACGCGCTCGTCGGCTACCCCTACGTGACGTTCTTCCCAGTCGTGGTCGTCGCCACCTTCCTCGGCGGCGTGCGGCCGGGGATCTTCGCGGCGGTGCTCAGCGGCCTCGCGGCGTGGTGGCTGTTCATACCCCCGACGGGCTCCTTCGCGCTCCTGTGGCCTGAGACGCCGATCGCGCTCGCCTTCTACGTGCTCGTGGTGGGCGTCGAGATCGTGCTCATCCACATGATGGACGTCTCGCTGCGCCGGCTCGCCGCCGAGGAGGCCCGCGCCCGTGCGCTGCTCGACGCGCAGCGGACGCTGTTCCACGAGCTCCAGCACCGCGTCTCGAACAACATGGCCTTCGTCGCGGCGCTCTTGACCCTCCAGCGCCGCCACGTCGGCGGCCATCCCGCAGCGCTCGCGGCGCTCGACGCCGCGCGCGCGCGTCTCGACGTGATGGGCCGCATCCACCGCCGGCTCTACGACCCGGAGGTGGCGCAGGGCGGGCTCGACCGGATCCTGTCGGACCTGTGCGGCGATGTCGTCGCGGCCGTGGGCGCGCCGCGCGTCGCCTGCACGGTGCGTACCGAGCCGGTCGCGATCGCGCATCATCGCCTGGTGACGCTCTCCCTCGTGGTCACGGAGCTGCTCACCAACGCGCTCAAGCACGGCTACGCGCCCGACGAAGCCGGCGCCATCGACCTCTCCCTGGCGGTCGAGGCGGACGGCCGCGCCCGCCTCGTCATCGTCGACGACGGGCGTGGCCTGCCGGACGGGTTCGAGCAGGAGGCGCGCACGGGGCTCGGCATGCGCATCGTCGGCGAGCTCGCCCGGCAGCTCGATGCGTCCATCGCCTGGGAGCGCCGCCCCCGCGGCACGGCGGTGGTGGTGCGCTTCCCGGAAGGGTAGGCGCCGTGCGTCCCTCCCGGCCCCCGATCGCGCCGCGAGACGCGCGATCGTCGCGCTCCGACGCGGGGTGGCGAACGCGGGCGCGTCCGCGGTCCCGGCCGCCCCCCCGGCGGCCGGCCAGCCTGCCGGAGGGGCTCAGCGGCAGGCGACGTCGGTGACGACGCCGGCGTGGTCGACGCGGACGCTGAGCCTGTCGTCGCGGAACTCCTGCGTATAGGCGTAGCCCGGCTCCTCGACCCGCAGCCGCCGGGCGCCCGACGCATCGAGCGCCGCCTCGAGCCGCCGCTCGGTCGCCCGCTCGCCGATCAGCCGGCGGACCGCGCGCGCGTCGCACGACGCGCGGTCCGGCCCGACGGGGGCCGGCCGGATCGGTCCGGGAGCGGCGCCCAGGCGCAGGTGGCGGCGGATCGCCCAGCCGACTCGGCCGCGGTGGCCGACCTCGCACCAGGCGCGCACGCAGCTCCGCACGTCGACGAGGCTGCCGCGCGGCATCGACGCGACGACCGTGTAGCCTGTACCCGGACCCTCCCGCAGGTTCAGGTCCGCCATCGTGCGCGCGGGCTCCGCCAGTGCCGGCGCGGCGAGGAGGAGCGCGGTGGCGAGCAGGCCCGCCAGCCCGCCGCCGCGGCAGCGCGTGTCGTTCGGGCGGGTTCGCTCGATCTCGTTCGCCATCGGTGTCCTCCGTCCGCCCCGTCATCGTCGCCCACCGGAACGCCGCGCCTCGGAACGGGTTGCGACCGCGCTTCGGTCCCGTCCTCCGTCTCCATCTTGCGTTCCCTCGCCGCCCGCCTTGAGCTAGGAGGGACCGGAGGCCCGGGAGACCGGGCGCCGAGCCGTCGAGAGAGGAGCGCGCACATGCAGGGCGTCACGGTCGTCGATCATCCCCTGGTCCAGCACAAGCTGACCCTGATGCGCGCCAAGGAGCGCTCCACCAAGGGCTTCCGCCAGCTCCTCAACGAGATCGGCATGCTGCTCTGCTACGAGGTCACCCGCGATCTGCCGCTCGAGCACGTCACCGTGGAGACGCCTCTCGCCTCGATGCAGGCGCCGCAGATCGCCGGCAAGAAGCTCGTCTTCGCGCCGATCCTGCGCGCGGGCGTCGGCTTCCTCGACGGGATGCTCGACCTCGTGCCCTCCGCCCGCGTCGCCCATATCGGCCTCTACCGCGACCCGGAGACCCTGCAGGCGGTGGAATACTATTTCAAGGCCCCGTCCGACCTCGCGGACCGGCTCGTCATGGTCCTCGACCCGATGCTGGCGACCGCGAACTCGGCGGTCGCGGCGATCGATCGGCTGAAGCGACGCGGCGCGCGGGAGCTGCGCTTCGTGTGCCTTCTCGCCGCGCCCGAGGGCGTCGCGCGCATGCAGGAGGCGCATCCCGACGTGCGCATCTGGACGGCGGCGATCGACGAGCGGCTCAACGAGCACGGCTACATCGTGCCGGGCCTGGGCGACGCCGGCGATCGCATGTTCGGCACCCGCTGAGCGTCCACCCGCCATTCGCCGGCCCCGCCCTCAGCAGGGCGCGACGCCGGCGAGCTCGACCTGGTCGGTGTTGCGCACGGGCCAGACGGTGTCGTCCCACAGGTTGATGGTGGTGAACAGGTTGTCCATGCTGAAGATCGGCCGGTAGGGCATCCGCACCTCCGCCAGGATGAAGGACGAGCCGTCCTGGTCGAATCCGGCGGGGATCGGCACCTCGCTGTTGGCCGCGCGCGCCGTGCCGTTGGCGTTGGCGCGGCTCCAGCAGACCCGCGCCGCCATCGGGGCCGGGCCGCTCGGATCGCGCACCACCACGCTCGAGAGCACGATCGAGACCTCCGAATCGTCGTAGGGCTCGAGCACGACGGAGGCGGCGCGCATGATGCCCTGGACGTCGTCGTTCGTGACGGTGCCGACGCGCCCGATCAGGTCCGCGGCGGTGCGCCCGAGCAGGGTGACCTTGCGGTCCATGCTCAGCGCCACGGTCACCTGCGACATGCCGATGAAGAGCACCAGCATGACCGGGAGCACGAAGGCGAACTCGATCGCGGCGACGCCGGCGCGCGCCTGCGCGAAGCGGCCGGCGAGGGCGCGAAGGGCGCGCGCGACGCGGAGGGGAGGGATCATCGTCGTCGTCTCCCTCAATTGCCGAACGGCTCGTTGCGGAAGGCGGCCGACGCCATGATCAGGCGGCGCCCGTCGGGGAGGTTCGCGCCCGAGCCGTCGAGAACCGTCGTGAAGACCGGGTAGTCGATCGCCGCACGCACCACGACGACCTGCCCGGCGCCGGAGCTCTGGAAGCCGAAGGCGTCGTCGTCGAGGGCGCCGTCGTCGTCGAGCACCGAGCCGAAGGTGACGCCGTCGAAGTCGCCGAAGCTGCGGACGTCGACGCGCAGGGTCGATTCGCAATCGAACAGGGCGACGACGCGTGCGCAGATCTCGTCCTTGAAGGCGGTCTGCAGGTCGGCCGCGTCGGTGATCGTCCGGTTCTCGGCCTGGAACTGGCCGGTGTAGATGCGGCGCGAGGCGTCGGAGACGGCGGTCTCGAGCACCTGCTGCGTCCAGAAGACGAGCGCCGCCTCGATGATGGCAAAGAGGAGCGCGAAGAATGGGATCGCGACGAAGGCGAACTCGATCGCCGTCACGCCCTCCTCGTCCTTGCGGAAGCGCTTGACGAAGCCGAGCCGCGAACGGTGTGCGACGGGAGGATCGTGACCTGGCGCCATGGCTCTACCCCGAGAGTTCCGGGCGGCGCACGCCGGCGCGCCGCGCCGGTCTCACGGATAGGCGCGAAAGCTTTCCGTTCGGTTGCGCGACGACCACGAATCTCTGCGGGTCTCGCGAATTCTCGACGTATTCGACCGACCCGCTCAGCGCGGGATCAGCACCCAATAGTCGAGATCGAGGATCGCGCCCTGCGCATAGCCGTCGCCCTCGCGCCCCGCGAAGTCGCCGCTCGGGCGGTTCTTCACGGCGATCGTGCGCAGGCGCAGCGCGCCGACGTCCTCGCGGCCCTCGAGCGGGCAGGTTGCGAGGACCTCGCTCCAGGCGCTCACGGTGTCGCCGGCGAAGAGCGGTGCGACGTGGCGCCCGGCGTTGATCGCGGCGACCGTGAAGGCGTTCGCTAGCCCGTTGAAGGAGAGCGCGCGGGCGAGCGAGATCACGTGCCCGCCGTAGATCAACCGCTTGCCGAACCGGCCCTGCTCGGCGGCCATCTGGTCGAAATGGACGCGTGCCGTGTTCTGGTAGAGCCTCGTGGCGAGCTGGTGCTCGGCCTCCTCCACCGTCATCGCGTCGACATGGTCGATCCGCTCGCCCTCGGCGTAGTCGCCGAAGCGATCGGCGGAGCCGGCGAGGTCGAAGTCCCAGCTGTCGATGGTCAGCGCCGGCGCGTGGCGCGCGATCTCGTCGGCGGCGACGACGGGTGCCAGCGTCGGCACCCGCGGCTCCGGCGCGGGCGAGGCGGGGTCGCGCTTGCGCACCAGCACCCAGCGGCAATAGGAGAGCACCCGCGCGCCGTCCTGGTTGAAGCCGGTGGTGCGCACCCAGACGATCCCGGTCTCGCCGTTCGAGCTCTGCTTGAGCCCGATCACTTCCGACACCGCCCAGAGCGTATCGCCGGGATAGACCGGCGCCAGGAACCGCCCTTCCGCGTAGCCGAGATTGGCGACCGCGTTGAGCGACACGTCCGGGACGGACTTACCGAAGACGGTGTGGAAGACGAGCAGGTCGTCGAGCGGCGCACGGTCGTAGCCGATCGAGCGCGCGAAGTGATCCGAGGACGAGACCGCGAAGCGCGAGCCGTAGAGCGCCGTGTAGAGCGCCTGGTCGCCCACGGTGAGCGTGCGGGGCGTCGCGTGGCGGATCGTCTCGCCGAGCGTGAAGTCCTCGAAGAAGCGACCGGCATTCGTCTTCATGGGAGCCCTCCGCTCGGGATGCGCGTCCGTGGCGCCACGCGCACGATCTGGCGCGCCGGGGGCCCTCGGGTCAAGCGTGGCGCGGGGTGGCAAATGGGCGAAAGCGCCGATCAGCCCTCCCCGACGAGGGCGAGGTCGTCCCGGTGGATCATCGCGTCGCGGCCGCGGAAGCCCAGGATCGCCTCGATCTCGCCGGTGCGGCGCCCGGCGATGCGCCCGGCGTCGTCGCGGTCGTAGGCGACGAGGCCGCGCGCGATCTCCCGCCCCGCCTCGTCGCGCACGCACACCGCGTCGCCGCGCGCGAAGCCGCCCTCGACGCGCTTCACGCCCGCCGGGAGGAGGCTCGCCCCGGCGCGGAGCGCCTTTGCCGCGCCGGCGTCGACCACGAGCGTGCCGCGCGGCTCGAGCGCGCCGGCGATCCAGGTCTTGCGCGCCCGCTCGGGGGAGGATTGCGGCGAGAACCAGGTGCAGCGCGCGCCCGCGGCGACCGCCCGCAACGGGTTCTTCGGCCCGCCGTGTGCGATCAGCATGGCGGCGCCCGACGCGGTGGCGATCTTCGCCGCCTCGATCTTGGTGCGCATGCCCCCGCGCGAGAGCTCGGAGGCCGCCCCGCCGGCCATCGCCTCGATCTCCGGCGTGATCCGGGCGACGACGGGGATGTGCGCCGCGCTCGGGTCGCTCGCCGGGGGCGCGGTGTAGAGGCCGTCGACGTCCGAGAACAGCACCAGAAGGTCCGCGCCGATCATGGACGCGACGCGGGCGGCGAGGCGGTCGTTGTCGCCGTAGCGGATCTCGGTGGTCGCCACCGTGTCGTTCTCGTTGACGACGGGGACGGCGCGCATCTCGAGGAGCTTCTTCAAGGTGGCGCGCGCGTTGAGGTAGCGCCGGCGCTCCTCGGTGTCGCCGAGCGTCACCAGGATCTGCCCGGCGGTAATGCCGTGGTGCGCGAGCACCTCGGCCCAGACGCGGGCGAGCGCGATCTGCCCGACGGCGGCCGCGGCCTGGCTCTCCTCGAGCCGCAGCGGCCCGGCGGGCAGCGCCAGCACGGAGCGGCCCATGGCGATGGCGCCAGAGGACACGACGAGCACGTCCGCTCCCCGCGCGTGCAGCTCCGCGATGTCCTCCGCCAGTGCCGCGAGCCAGGCGGCGTTCAGCCGCCCGCGGGCGCGGTCGACGAGGAGAGCCGAGCCGACCTTGACCACGATGCGGCGGAAGGAGGCGAGGGCGGGGGGCTGCGTGGGAGCGTGGCTTGCGGCGGCGGCGGTCACGGGGCGGATCCTGGCGCGAAGGCCAGGTCGGTGTGCCCGAAATCGCCGCCCTTGTACAGGAGCGGCGCGGCGGCGCGTCGCGCGATCGCGTAGGCGAGGCAGTCGCCGAAGTTCAGCCGCGCCGGGTGGTCCCGCCCCTTGCCGAAGCGGCGGAAGGCGTCGGCGGCGAGGTCGGCGTGCTCCTCGTCGAAGGCGACGACCTCGATGTCGAGCACGGCGCGAAGCGTCTCCAGCGCCGCGACGCCTTGCGCCTCCCCGAGCTTTCCGACCAGGACGTTGTGAGCCTCGACGAGGCTCGGCGCCCCGATGCGGCAGCCCGCCGCCGAGATGAGTGCCTCGAAGGTGGCGCTGTCCTCCTCCCCGAATGCGACGGCGACGAGAACGGATGTGTCCACGATCACCCGCGAGGACGCCTCGCTCACCGCGGCAGCCCGCTCTCGTCGTACATGTCCGAGTGGTCCGACGTCGTGCCGGGGGGCTTCATGCGCGCGATCTCCGCCTGCAGCGCGCGAAGCGCTGCGCGCCGAGCCGCGATCGCCTCGGGCGTGGGCATCCGTGCGTCTCGCCGCGGTGGTTCCTCCGCTGCGCGCCGATCGGGCACGACCCTGCGGAGCGCGTCGGCGAGGACCGCGTCGACGGACCGATCGGCGCCCTCGGCGATCCGCCGCGCCAGCTCGAACGTCTCGTCGCTGACGTGCAGCTCCTTGCCCATCGCCCCCTCCGTTCACGGTGCCGAGACACGCACCTGCAACCTGGGCGTCAAGACGTGACGGTACTGCCCGCGTCATCGACGGATCACGGCCGCCATTCCGTCGCGGGCGCCGCCTGCTCCCGCTCCTCCTGCGCCAGCTCCGCCACCTCGGCGAGGATCAGCCGCAGCGCCGTCTCGACGCCCGTGCCGGAGACCGCCGAGAGCACCAGCGGCGTGCGTCCGCAGGCGCGGCGCAGGCGCTCCTTCTGCGTCTTCAGCGTTTCCGGGTCGAGGGCGTCGGCCTTGGACAGCGCCACGATCTCGGGCTTCTCCGCGAGCCCGTGGCCGTAGGCCTCGAGCTCGCCGCGCACGGTCCTGTAGGCCCGGCCGGCGTGCTCGCTCGTGCCCTCGACGAGGTGGAGCAGCACGCGGCAGCGCTCGACGTGGCCGAGGAAGCGGTCGCCGATGCCCGCGCCCTCGTGGGCGCCCTCGATCAGGCCGGGAATGTCGGCGAGCACGAACTCGCGCTCGTCGACGCGCACGACGCCGAGCCCCGGATGCAGCGTGGTGAACGGGTAGTCCGCGATCTTCGGCTTCGCCGCGGTCGTGGCGGCGAGGAAGGTCGACTTGCCGGCGTTGGGCAGGCCGACGAGGCCGGCGTCGGCGATGAGCTTGAGGCGCAGCCAGATCCAGCGCTCCTCGCCCTCGAGCCCGGGATTGGCCCGGCGCGGGGCGCGGTTCGTGGAGGTGGTGAAGTGCGCGTTGCCGAAGCCGCCGTTGCCGCCGCGGCAGAGCAGCACGCGCTGGCCGACCTCGACGAGGTCCGCGAGCACGGTCTCGCCGTCCTCGTCGAGGATCTGCGTGCCGACGGGCACCTTCAGGATCACGTCCTCGCCCGAGGCGCCGGTGCGGTTGCGGCCCATGCCGTGCACGCCCTTCTGCGCCTTGAAGTGCTGCTGGTAGCGGTAGTCGATGAGCGTGTTGAGCCCCTCGACGCAGTGCGCCCAGACGTCGCCGCCGCGCCCGCCGTCGCCGCCGTCGGGCCCGCCGAACTCGATGAACTTCTCGCGTCGGAAGGAGACGGCGCCGGCGCCGCCGTCGCCCGCCTTCACGTAGATCTTGGCCTGGTCGAGGAACTTCATCGGGCGTGCGTCCTGGTGATGGTGACCCTCGCGGCGGATCACTCCGCCGCGAGGAAGAGGGGGCGGCCCGCCGCCGTGGAGGCGGCGGAGCCGGAGGCCTGCCGTCGAGCCCCGTCCGTCGCCTCGGCATCCCCCTCGCCCTCGACGAGGAGGAGCTCGGGCGTGCGCGGACGCGGCGGGGCCCAGCCGTCGCGGCTCCAGGCCTTCAGGCTCGCCCAGTCCCGCCGCGTGAGGCGGAACGTGTCGACGGGGAAGCTCCCACGCAAGGCCGAGGTCCGGAAGCCCGGCCCCTCGAAGACGAAGCCGGACTTCTCCAGCACGCGCCGCGACGCCGGGTTCCCGACGCGCACGGAGGCGGCGAGCGCCGCGCCCTCGGTGAAGGCGAAGAAGGCGTCGATCATCGCCCGCGCCGCCTCGGTGGCGAAGCCCTGGCCCCAGGCCGGGCGGCCGAGCCAGTAGCCGATCTCGGCCTCGCCGGCGGCGTTCGGCTCGATGCCGATCATGCCGACGAGCCGCGTCGGCTGCGCCTTGGGCGCGATGGCGAGGCGCAGGCTCTCGCCCTCCATCGCGGCGCGGCGCGCCGCCAGGACGAAGGCGGCGGCCTCGTCCGGAGGATAGGGGTGGGGGATGCGCGCCGTCATCTCGGCGACCTCCCGCGCACCGGCGAGGGTCGCGATGGCCTGGGCGTCGGCGTGGCGCGGCCAGCGCAGCCACAGCCGCCGGGTCTCCAGCCGGAAGACGTCGTCGCGGGTCAGCTCGGGGAACATGTCTCGGCTCCGGATCCTGGCGCCGGCCCCCGCTCGGAAGGGCGTCCGCGCCGTGAGAGAAACGACGAAGGGGAGGTGGCGCCCCACCTCCCCTCGTCGGTCTCCCCGAGAGCCGTTCCCGCGTGTTGCGGGTATGGCGTGTCTCTCGAAGCTCTCGCTGGGGTCTGGTGGGACCGGCGGGAGCTTCGGGGTCAACGCTCGCTCTCGCCGCTTACTCGGCCGCCTCTTGGGCGGGAATCACGGATACGAAGGACTTGCCGGCTCGCTTGCCGAACTGCACGCGCCCATCCGTGAGGGCGAAGAGCGTATGGTCCTTGCCGCAGCCGACGTTCACGCCGGGATTCACCCGCGTGCCGCGCTGGCGCACGATGATGTTGCCGGCGACGACGGCCTCGTTGCCGAATTTCTTGACGCCGAGGCGCCGACCTTCGGAGTCGCGACCGTTGCGCGACGAACCGCCAGCCTTCTTGTGAGCCATGGGTCTACTCCCGTCTCGTCTCTCGCTCTGCGACCCGGGGCGAAGCGCCGCGCGGACCGCGAAGAATTCCGTTCTCTCGCGCGACCGGTCTCCCGATCGCGCTCGGCTCGCGCCGCGCTCAGGCCTCGGCGGCCGCGTCGCCCTCGGCCGCCTCGGTCTTCTCGACCTTCGGCTTCGCCGCCTTCTTCGGCGCGGCGTCCGCCTTGGCGGACTTGCCGTTGGCCGAGATCTCGACGATGCGCACCGACATCAGGTCCTGGCGGTGGCCGCGCTTGCGCTTCGAGTTCTGGCGGCGACGCTTCTTGAAGGCGATGACCTTGCGTCCGCGCGTGAGCGCGACCACCTCGGCCTTCACCGATGCGCCCGCCACGGTCGGCGCGCCGACCTCGACGTTTTCGCCCTCGCCCACCATCAGCACGTCGAGCTCGACGGTCTGGCCCGGCTCGGCGGAGAGCCTCTCGATCGTAATCACGTCCGACGCGGCAACGCGGTACTGCTTGCCGCCGGTCTTGATCACTGCGAACATCGTTGTCTCCTCGTGTTCGATCCGGTTCTCCGCGCGGTCGCGCGAGGCGACCGACGGGACCGGCTTCTTTGCAGCATCCGGCATACCCGCGCGCGAACGCGCCGCGGGAAGCGAGCGAGGTAGTCGCAAACGGCGCGGTTGTCAACGAAAGAAGCGCCGGAAGAGGCCCCGGCGGGCGCCTTTCTCGCGCTTCGCCGTCGTCACGGGTCGAGGCGCCCAGCGGGCGGATCCGCCTGCGGGCGCATGGCGGGGGAGACCGCCATGGGGATGCGCCGGCCGCTTCCCGGCACGGCGCAGAGCGCGCCGTCCTCGACGACGACCTCGCCCCGGCGCAGCACGGTCACCGGCCAGCCGGTCACCGTGCGCCCGGCATACGGGTCGTAGCCCGTGCCGTCGTGGAGGTCGTCCGCCCCGAAGGTGCGGGTCGCGGACGGATCCCAGATCGCCACGTCGGCGTCGCAGCCCGGCAGCAGCCGGCCCTTGGCCGTCAGCCCGAAGACGTCGGCGGGCGCGGTGGCCGTGAGCGTCACGAACCGGTCGAGGCCGAGCCGCCCCTTCGTCACCATGGCGTCGAAGAGGAGCGGCAGGCGCGTCTCGAGGCCGGGCATCCCGTTCGCCACGCGGGTGAAGGGGGCGTCGCGGCCGTGCGCGTACTTGCCGCTCGCGTCGAGCCGGTAGGGCGCGTGGTCGGACGAGACGAGGTCGAGGTCGCCCCGCGCGAGCCCGGCCCAGAGCGCGTCCTGGTCCGCGCTCTCGCGCTGGGGCGGCGAGCACATCAGGCCGGCGGGCTCGACGGGCGGGTTCGAGAAGTCGGCGGCGGTCATGAAGAGGTAGTGCGGGCAGGTCTCCGCCACGACCGGCGCGCCGCGCCCGCGCGCCTCGCGCACGACCGCCACGCCCTCGGCGCAGGAGACGTGGAAGAGCATCACCGGCTGGCCGGTGAACTCCGCGAAGCGGCACATGCGCGAGAGCGCCTCGATCTCGGCCGCGCGCGGGTGCGAGATCGGGTGGTGGTGCGGCGCGACGCGCCCGCTCTCGACGAGGCGGCGCACCATCCAGCGGATGAGCCCGTCGTTCTCCGCGTGCACGCAGACGATCCCGCCGCTCTCCCGCGCCGTCCAGAGCACGTCGAGGATCTCGGCGTCGCCGACGCGCACCTTGTCGTAGACGGTGAAGAGCTTGATCGAGCGGTGCCCCGCCGCCATCAACGCCGGCAGGTCGATCGAGAGGTTCTGGCCCGAGACGTCCGAGACGATCATGTGGAAGGCGTGGTCCGTCATGGCACCGCGCGCGGCGAGCGCCTCGTAGTCGGCGACGACGGTCGCGAGGCGCATGCCCGGGTGCTGGGCGGCGAACGAGATCGTCGTCGTCGTGCCGCCCATCAGCGCGGAGCGGGTCGCGGTCTCGAACGTGTCGGCGTTCATGAGGCCGGCGCCGGAGAGCTGCTCGATGTGGCAGTGGGAATCGACGCCGCCCGGCAGCACGAGCCTGCCCGTGGCGTCGATCTCGCGCCGGGCCGGGCCGAGATGGGCGCCGAGCGCGGCGACCCTGCCGTCGCGGATCGCGAGATCGGCCCGGACGCTGCCCCCGCCGGTGGCGACGAGGCCCCCCCTGATCACGACGTCGTGCATCCCGTGCTCCCCTTAGCCGGCCTCGTCTCGCTTGCATCAGGATACGGCGTGTATACACTGGTGACAAGCGGGCGCGAACCACGACGCTCGCGGCGTGCGGAACGCGCGGGGAGGACCGGCGTCATGCGCCAAGATCAGACGACCGGGCGGAGTGGCGGGCGAGGTCCCGCGCAGGGGATCGGGCAAGGCGTCGGGGAGCCGAGCCCGAAGCTCGGCGACGCGACCCACGAGCGGCTGCGGGCCATGATCCTTTCGGGCGAGCTGCCGGCCGGCACGCGCCTGCAGGAGAAGCCGCTGGCCGAGCGGCTCGGCGTCTCGCGCACGCCGGTGCGCGAGGCGATCGCCCGGCTCTCGTCCGAGGGGCTGGTCTCGCGGGTCGCCGGCAACGCGCCCACCGTGAGCACGGTCTCGATCACCGAGATCATGGAGATCCTGCACGTGCGCCGGCTGCTCGAATGCGAGGCGGCGCGCCAGGTGGCGACCGTGGTGATCTCGCCCGAGCCCTTCCTGGAGATGCGCGCGCGGGTCGAGCGCTTCCTCGGCCCGACGCGCCCCGACCCCGCGACCCACATGCGCCTCGACGAGGACCTGCACGGCGGCATCGCCCGCGCGTCGGGCTCGACGCTGCTGCACGACATGATCCTCGGGCTCAAGCTCAAGACCCGGATGTACGACAAGGGCTCGATCCCCGAACGCTTCGAGCCCGGGTGCCACGAGCACATCGCCATCCTCGACGCCATCCTCGCCCGCGATCCGGAGCGGGCCGAGGCGGCCATGCGGACCCATCTGGAGAACGTGCGCGCCGGCATCCTCGGCCACCTGTCGCGCCTGTTCTGAGAGCTGCCCGAAAAAGCGCCAGCGTGCCCGAAGCGGATCGTTGACAGCGCACACACCGTGTATACCATCCCCATACGTCAGATCATCGGAGAGCGCGACGCATGACGGACGAAGCGACCAGAGACGGTTCCGCGCCGGCGCGCCCGCCCGCACCGGCCGAGCTGGCGATCACCTTCCTCTATTATCGCGACCTGCCGCGCGCGATCGCCTTCTACGAGGACGTGATGGGCTTCACCCTGGCCATCGATCAGGGCTGGTCGAAGATCTACCGCATGGCGGGGTCGGCCCATGTCGGCCTCGTCGACGAGACCCGGGGAATGCACCGCGCGGCGGACACGAAGCCGGTGCAGGTGTGCATTCGCGTGCCCGACGTCGACGCCTGGCACGCGTGGGCCGCGGCGAAGGGCGTCGCCGGCCTGACCGCCGCGAAGGACTCGGCGTCGCTCGGCATCCGCGCCTTCGTCTTCGACGACCCGGAAGGCTACCAGATCGAGGTGCAGAGCGCGCTCGCCTGAGCCTCGAGCCCGGCTCCTTCGCCGAGGGGCCGCTCGCAATTTCACATGGAGAGGGTGGGAAACACCCCTCGGCAAGACCCAGAGAGGACCTCATCACCATGCATGCCCGCACGCCCCTCCGGCATCTCCTCGCCGGCGCCGCCCTCGCCGCCGTCCTCGCCGTGCCCGCGCTGGCGCAGGACGAGACGAAGACCCTCACCGTCGGCCTCACGGCGGACGCCGTGCACCTCGACCCGCAGGCGGGCGAGGAGCTGTCGTCGAACATCATGTTCTACCACATCTACGACCCGCTGATCCGGCGCGACGCGAACCTCGAGTTCGGCCCGGGCCTCGCCGAGTCGTGGGAACTCGTCGACGATACGACCTGGCGCTTCCGGCTTCGCGACGACGTCGCCTTCCACAACGGCGAGCCCTTCACCGCCGACGACGTCGTCTTCACGCTCGAGCGCCTCAAGGCCTCGCTGATGGCGAACCTCGCCAAGAACATCGAGAGCTTCTCGGCGATCGACGACCACACGGTCGAGATCAAGACCTTCCAGCCCTACGCGGCGCTGCCGAACGACCTCGCTGCGATCCTCATCCTCAACCGCGAGCACGTCGCCAGCGTCGGCGAGGAGCAGGTCGACCTCCAGCCCGTCGGCACCGGCCCCTACCAGCTCGCCGAGTGGGTGAAGGAGGATCGGCTCGTCCTCGAGGCGAACGAGGACTACTGGGCCGGCGCCCCGGAGATCGACCGCGTCGTGTTCCGCCCGATCACGAATCCCGCGACGCGCACCGCCGCGCTCCTGACCGGCGAGCTCGACATCGTGCAGGATCTCTCGGTGCGCGACGTCGAGCGCGTGCGCCGCGAGGACGGCTTCGAGGTCATCACCCGCCCGAGCCTGCTCAACCTCGTGCTGGCGCTCGACATGCGCGAGACGTCCCCCACGATCCCGCTCGACACGAACCCGATGCAGGACCGGCGCGTGCGCGAGGCGATCGCCCGGGCGATCGACGTCGACACGCTCTCCAAGGTCGTCATGAACGGCCTCTCGACGCCCTCCGAACAGTACGTGCCTTCCACCCACGTGGGCTACGTCGACGGCGCGAGCTTCCGCGAGATGTATCCTTTCGACGTCGCGCGAGCCCGTGAGCTGATGGCCGAGGCCGGCTGGGCCGACGGCTTCGAGATGACGCTCGACGCCACCAACAATCGCTACGTCAACGACGCGCAGATCGCCCAGGCGCTCGCCTCCATGCTCTCCCAGATCGGCATCGATCTCGAGCTCAACCTGATGCCGCGGGCGAACTTCTTCGGCTACATCCGCGTCCCGTCCGAGCAGTCGAGCTTCATCATGTCCGGCTGGGACGTGCCCTCGGGCGACGCCGGCTCGATGTACGCGGTGATGTTCTACACCCGCGGCGTCAAGGAGGGCTACGGCCAGGTCAACCGCGGCTCCTACTCGAACCCCGAGGTGGACCGGCTCGTCGATCTCGCCGATTCGACGCCCCGCATGGAGGAGCGTGACGCGCACCTGCAGGAGGCGACGAAGATCCTGCTCGAGGACATCCCGATGATCCCCGTCCACTACGAGCAGGACATCTACGCGGCGCGCGACGGCGTCGTCTTCGAGCCGCGCACGGACAAGTTCCTGTGGGCCTACGAGATGGACGTGCAGGACTGATCCTCCCGTTCGTCACCGCGCGGCGCCGGGTCGACCCGGCGCCGCGCGCCGTTCCAGGCGCCGAGGAACCGCGATGCTGGCCTATGCGATCAAGCGGCTCGTCCAGATGGGCATCGTCCTGTGGGCGGTGTCCGTCATCGTCTTCCTGATGATGAGCTTCACCGGCGATCCCGTCTTCATGGTGATCCCGATCGATTCGACCGACGCCGAGATCGAGCAGGCGCGGCGCATCCTCGGCCTCGACCGGTCGATGCCGGAGCAGTACCTCGTCTTCCTGCAGAACCTCGTGCAGGGCGATTTCGGCCGCTCCTACGTCTTCCGCCAGCCGGCGATGGACCTGATCCTCGAGCGCCTGCCGGCGACGCTGGAGCTGGTTCTCGTGGCCATGCTGATCGCCGCCGTCGTCGCGATCCCGCTCGGCGTCTATGCCGGCGCGAACCCGGGCAAGCCGCTGAGCCGTCTCATCATGTCGGGCTCGCTCGTGGGCATCTCGCTGCCGGGCTTCTGGGTCGGCATGATGCTGATCTTCCTGTTCGCCGTGGAATGGCGCCTTCTCCCCTCGTCCGGACGTGGGGACACGGTGGAGGTGCTGGGCATCGAGACCTCGCTGCTGACCTGGGACGGATGGACCCACGTGATCCTGCCCTCGGTGACGCTCTCGCTCGGCACGCTCGCCATCATCCTGCGCATGACGAGGGCGGGCATGATGGAGGTGATGCGCCAGGACTACATCAAGTTCGCCCGCGCCAAGGGTGCCTCGCGCAAGGACGTGCTCTACGGCCACGGGCTGCGCAACGCGCTGATCCCGGTCGTGACCATCTTCGGCCTGCAGATCGGCGACCTCATCGCCTTCGCGACCATCACCGAGACGATCTTCGCCTGGCCGGGCATGGGCAAGCTCCTCGTCGACTCGATCTACCGTGCCGACCGGCCGGTGATCGTCGTCTACCTGATGCTGGTGGCACTGATCTTCGTCGTCATCAATCTCGTCGTCGATCTCGTCTACACCGCGATCGACCCGCGCATCACCGTGAAGTGAGCGGAGCGCGACGATGAACCAGCTCCTCGCCTCGCAATTCTTCTACAACTGGCGCCGCAACGTCTCGGCCATCGTCGGCAGCGCGATCATCCTCGTATGCGTCCTGATCGTGCTCTTCGGCCCGCTCGTGTCGCCGCAGAACCCCTACGACCTGACCCAGCTCAACCTGCTCGACAGCTACAAGCCGCCGGCCTGGATCGAGGGCGGGGACCCGCGCTTCCTGCTCGGCACCGACGGGCAGGGCCGCGACGTGCTCTCCTCGATCCTCTACGGCACCCGCGTCTCGGCGCTGATCGGCATCGCGGCGATGCTGATGGCCTGCACGATCGGAACGACGCTGGGGCTGCTCGCGGGCTTCTACGGCGGGCGGCTCGACGCGTTCATCATGCGCATCGCCGACATCCAGCTGTCGTTTCCCTCGATGCTGATCGCGCTGTTTCTGATGAGCGCCTTCGGCACGGGCATCGACAAGGTGCTGATCGCGCTGACCCTGGTGGGCTGGGTCGTCTACGCGCGCACCGTGCGCGGCTCGACGCTGGGCGAGATCCAGAAGGAATACGTGCAGGCGGCCCGCGTCGCGGGGCTTCGCGACGGCAAGATCATCCGCCGCCACGTGCTGCCCAACGTGCTCACGCCTCTCATCGTCATCGCCACGGTGCAGGTGGGCACCTTCATCCTCATCGAGGCCTCGCTCTCCTTCCTCGGCGTCGGCGTGCCGATCACGCAGCCCTCGCTGGGGCTGCTCATCAAGAACGGCTTCGACGTCCTGTTCTCGGGCCTTTGGTGGACCTCCGTGTTCCCCGGCCTGATGATCATGGCGATGGTCTTCGGCATCAACCTGTTCGGCGACTTCCTGCGGGACGAGCTGAACCCCCGCCTGAAATGAGCCGCGAGATGGACCATCAGACGGCCACCGCGCCGCTCCTCGACGTCCGCGACCTGCGCACGTATTTCCACACCTTCTCCGGCACGGTGAAGGCCGTCGACGGGGTCAGCTTCACGCTGGCGCCCGGCGAGGTGATGGGGCTCGTCGGCGAATCGGGCGGCGGCAAGTCCGTCGTCGGCTTCTCGCTGCTCGGCCTCATCGACCCACCGGGGCGGATCGAGGGCGGCGAGATCCGCCTCGACGGCGAGGACATCGCGACGGCCTCCGAGGAGCGGCTGCGCCGCATCCGGGGCCGGGAGATCGCGTTGATCTTCCAGGACCCGATGACCTCGCTCAACCCGGTCATGACGGTCGGCGCGCAGATGGACGAGATGCTGCGCCTCCACACCGATCTCGACGAGGCCGCGCGCAAGGCGCGCTGCGTCGCCATGCTGGAGAGCGTCGGCATCTCGCGCGCCGCCGAGCGGCTCGAGGCCTATCCGCACCAGTTCTCCGGCGGCATGCGCCAGCGCGTCGTCATCGCCATCGCGCTCCTGGCTTCGCCGCGCCTGATCGTGGCGGACGAGCCGACGACGGCGCTCGACGTCACGATCCAGTCGCAGATCCTCAAGCTGATGCGAAAGCGCATAGCCGAGACCGGGGCGGCGATGATCCTCGTCACCCACGACCTCGCGGTGGTCTCCGAGATGGTCGACAAGATCGTGGTGCTCTATTGCGGGCGCGTGGTCGAGACCGGCCCGGCGCGGGAGGTGATCGCCAACCCCTCGCACCCCTACACCCGCGGCCTCGTCGACTCGATCCCCAACCCGAAGGACCGCAAGCCGCGGCTCGCGCAGATCCCCGGCGCGGTGCCCGACATCCGCAACCTCCCCTCCGGCTGCAGCTTTCGCCCGCGCTGCCCGCGCGCGCAGGCGCGCTGCGCCGAGGTCTCGCCGGAACTCGCCGCGACCCGCGGTGCGCTCCAGGCCGCCTGCCACTTCCCCATCGTCGAGGAGATCGCCATGACCGGTGGAGAGCGCGCATGACGGCCTCCCCCGTGACCGCGTCTCCCATGCCGGCCGCTTCCGCCGCCCCCATGCTCGAGGTGGAGAACCTCGAGCAGCGCTTCACCCTGCGCTCCGGGATCATCGACCGGCTCACCTTCGAGGGCGGGCGCCCGCGCCTCGTCGACAGCGTCGTCCACGCGGTCAACGGCGTGAGCTTCTCCATCGCCAAGGGCGAGGTGCTGGCACTCGTCGGCGAGTCCGGCTGCGGAAAGTCCACCGTGGCGAAGTCGATCGCGCGCATCTACACGCCGAGCGGCGGGCGCATCCGCATCGACGGCGAGGAGATCGGCGCCTACGGGCATCGTGAGATGCTGCCGGTGCGCGCGAAGATGCAGATGATCTTCCAGGACCCCTTCGCCTCGCTCAACCCGCGCCAGAAGGTCCGCGACATCGTCGCCGAGCCGCTGCGCGAGCAGCTCGAGCGGCGCGGCGAGCCACAGGCGAAGGCGAGGGCGCGGGAGGCGGCGATCGCGCTGCTCGCGCGCGTCGGGCTGAACGCGGAGCACGCCGGGCGCTACCCGCACCAGTTCTCCGGCGGCCAGCGCCAGCGCATCGGCATCGCCCGGGCGCTGTCGGTCAACCCTGGGCTGATCATCGCGGACGAGCCGGTCTCGGCGCTCGACGTCTCGATCCAGGCGCAGATCCTCAACCTGATGATGGACCTGCGCGACGAGTACGGCCTCGCCTACCTGTTCATCAGCCACGACCTCTCGGTGGTGAACCACATCGCCGACCGCATCGGCGTGATGTATCTCGGCTTCCTCGTCGAGACCGCCCCGCGCGATCGGCTGTTCTCGGCGCCGCGCCATCCCTACACGCGCGCGCTGCTGTCGGCGGCGCCGACCATCGACCCCGCCGACCGGGCGGTCGAGATGGAGCTCGAGGGAGAGGTGCCGAGCGCGCTCGCGCTGCCGTCGGGCTGCTGCTTCCGCACGCGCTGCCCCTTCGCCTTCGACCGCTGCGCCGCCGAGCGCCCGCGTCTCCAGGACGTCGGCGGCGGCCAGAGCGCCGCCTGCCACCTCATCGACGAGCCGGAAAGGGACCGCCCGTGAACCAGGACGCGAGGAACGCGGACGTCGTCGTCGTGCAGGCCCGCCTGCCGCTCGCCGACCCGCACGATTGCACGGACGCCGCCGACGAGCTCTCGCTCTACGAGGCGCTCTACGACACGCTGGTGCGGCGCGACGGCAAGGGGTACGCCCCGCGCCTCGCCGTCTCGTGGGCGGTGTCGGACGACGCCCGCACCTGGACCTTCCGCCTGCGCGAGGGCGTCGCCTTCCACGACGGCACGCCCTGCGACGCCGGGGCGGTGCGGCTCTCGCTCGAGCGCATGGCGCGCGAGGACAAGGGCTATACGCTCGGCGCGCCTGCCGTCTGGCGGCAGTACCTGGGCGACGCGCGCGTCGAGGCGCCGGACGCCGGGACCCTGGTGATCCGCCTCGGCGCGCCGATGGCGGACCTGCTCGACGTGCTCGTCCAGGGCTACGTCGTCGCGCCCTCCGCGCTGCCGGCCTACGATGCGGGCGACACGCGCCGGCCCTGCGGCACCGGTCCCTATCGCCTGGTCGAAGTCTCGGACGATCACGCGTCGATGGCGCGCGTGCCGGGTCACTTCGCCGGCGAGCCGGCGAACGCCCGCATTCGCTTCGTGCGCGAGCCGGACCGGTCGAAGCGCCTCGCCATGGTGCGCGACGGCGCGGCGCGGGTCGCGACCAATCTCGACGTCGCCGCGAGCGCGGACCTCGCCGAGCACGGCGCGACGCGGGTCGTCTCGCTCGCCCCCGTCGCCATCATCTACCTGCTCAACGCCGCTCGCGGTCCCCTCGCCGACGCCCGCGTGCGGCGCGCGCTCGCGCTCGCGCTGGATCGCGACGCGCTCATCGCCGAGGTGGTGCCCGGCGCCGCGCGCCCGCTCCACGGCTTCGTCAGCCCGCTCCATTTCGGCGCCGGCGATGCCCCCGCCCGCGAGCGGGATCCGCAGGCGGCCCGCGCGCTCCTCGCCGAGGCCGGCTTCGCCGGCGGGCTGACGCTCGGCCTCGATTGCCCGACCCGGCTTCCCGACGAGGCGGAGCGGCTGACGGCGGCGCTCGGCCGCCAGCTGGCTTCGATCGGCGTGAGCCTCGACGTCCACCTCCATCCGGACCGCGAGGCCTACGCCCACATGGTGCGGCGCAAGGAGATCCGCGACCTGTGCGTCTTCGACTCGAGCCCGATGTCGACCTACCGCGTCCTCGTCGAGAAGCTCGACGCGCGGGTGCGCGGCTCGTGGTGGCAGGGCTACCGAAACGCCGAGGTGGAGGCGCTGATCGATCGCGGGCGCGTCACCGTCGACGCCGACGCGAGGTCTGCGCTCTACGCGGGGGCCTATGCCCTGCTGCAGGACGACCCCGCCTGGCTGTGCCTCTACAATCCACTCAAGGCGACCGGGATTTCGGGCGATCACCCCGACTTCGCCCTGCCCGTCGACACCGTGCTCGACGTGGCGCGCCTGCCGCCGCTGCGCCGAGGCACGGAATGGAGCCCTGGGAGAGCGCAATGATGGAAGACATCCTCGTCACCGGCGCCACCATCGTCACCATGGACGCCGCTCGGCGCGTGATCGTCGACGGCGCCATGGCGGTGAGCGGTGGGCGCATCGTCGCGGTCGGCCCGCGCGAGGAGGTCGAGGCGGCCCATTCCGTCGCGCGCATCGTCGACGGTCGCGGCAAGATCCTGATGCCGGGCCTGATCGACGTCCACGCCCATGCGGGCCACGGGCTGATCAAGTCCATGGGCATGACCGACGGCGACCGCTGGGAGGCGATCTGCGGGGAGGTCTACACGACGGGCTCGACGCCGGAGTTCTGGCACGCGGAGGCGCGGCTCGCGGCGCTGGAGCGGCTGCGCTTCGGCGTCACCTGCGGGGTCTCGCTGCTCGGCGGCGGCGACACGGTGATGCGCACGGACGACCCCGTCTACGGCGAGGCGCACGCCCGCGGCGTCGCCGAGGTCGGCACCCGCGCGATCGTCGCGGTGGGGCCGACCCGTGCGCCCCATCCCTGGACCTACGCCACGCTCGGCGAGGAGGGCGAGAGCACGCGCTATCCGGTCGACTTCGACCGGCAGATGCGCACCTGCGATACCTTGATCGCGCGCCTGCACGGCTCGGCAGGTGGACGCATACGGATCGCGCTCGTCTACCCGGTGCTGCGCGACGAGCACGAGGCGGGCATGGCGCCCGGCGACTACGCCGAGGCCGTGCGCCAGGCGCGCGCCGTGCGGGCGCTCTCGCGCGCGACCGGCGTGCTGTTCACCCAGGACGGTCATTGGCGCGGCTCCGTGCGCCGGGCCCACGCGCTCGGCCTGCTCGGGCCGGACGCGCTGCTGTCCCATGCGATCGACCTCCACGAGGACGAGATCGCGCTCTGTGCCGAGACCGGCACGCGCATCGCCCACAACCCGTCGGCGGTCGCCTCGATCAAGGGCCGCTGCCCGGCCATCGAGCTGATGGAGGCCGGCGTCGTCGTGGCGCTCGGCTCGGACGCCACCGCGCCGGACCGGTCGGGGGACATGTTCCGGCACATGCAGCAGGCGATGCACTACCATCGCCGGCACTACCGCGACGCCTCCGTGCTGCCGGTCGGCAAGGCGCTGGAGATGGCGACCATCGATGCGGCGACCACGCTCGGCCTCGCCGACGAGATCGGCTCGCTCGAGCCCGGCAAGCGCGCGGACGCGATCCTCGTGGACGGCCGGCGCGCGCATCTGGCGCCGGCCAACATGCCCGTCCACCGCGTCGTCGCCTTCGCCAACGGCAACGACGTCGAAACGGTGATGGTCGACGGCGAGATCCTGCTGGAGGCCGGGCGCCCGACCCGGGTCGACCCGCTCGCCATCGCGCTCGAGGCGGAGCGGCAGGCGGAGCTGATGATCGCGCGCATCGGCGCCGCCGACGCGCTCGACGTCCCGCCGGGATGGGGCCGCACGCGGGGGTGAACGGCCGAGCGCGCGGCGCTCAGACCCGGCCGAAGCGCTCCTCGGTGCGCCGCCGCACCAGCTCGAAGAGCTCGTAGAGCGCCCAGCCGATGAAGGACAGGAGCAGCACCATGCCGATCACGGTGGCCGTGTCGGCGCTCTCCTGGCCCGCGGCGAGGAGGTAGCCGATCCCCCGGTTCGCCCCCATCAGCTCCCCGATGACGACGGCGGTGACGGCCAGCGTGCTCGCCACCGTCATGCCCGCCAGCAGCGTCGGCAGAGTCGCCGGCAGCTCGATGTGGACGAAGCGCTGCCACGGCGAGAGCCGCAGCACGCGCGCCAGGTCCCGGTAGGAGCCCGGCAGGAACCGCAGGCCCGAGAGCACGCCCGTCATGATGGGAAAGAACGTGACGATCGCCACGAGCACGATCTTCGGCGCCGGCCCCAGCCCGAGCCAGAGCAGCAGGAGCGGCGCGATCGCGATCTTCGGCGCGGTCTGCAGCAGCAGCACGAGCGGCATCGACAGCCGCTCCACGATCGGCGCGCGCGCGAAGGCGATCGCGGCCGCGATCCCCAGGACGAGCCCGAGCAGGTAGCCCCAGGCGAGCTGGCCCAGCGTCACGGCAACGTGGTCGAGGAGGCGGGCGTTCTCGTGGAGGAACACCATGCGCCGCGCGACGGCGAGGGGTGCCGGAAGCAGGTAGTCCGGCACCCCGAAGAGATGCACCGCGGCCAGCCAGGCCAGCAGGATGGCGGCGAGGCCCGCCAGGCCGCGGATCAGCACGGCTCAGTTCCCGATCGCGGCGGGGTCCTCGACGACGAACGTGCTCGCGTCGGGGGCCTCGTCGATGACGTCGTACTGGGCGAGGATGTCGGCGTTGGCCTGCCAGGCGGCGATGTCGGCGACGCCGAGCCCGCGCTCGTCGGTGAGCGCGCTGCGCCACACCGAGGCGGCGAACGTGTTCTCGAACGCCGTGACCAGGGAGGGCTTCTGCTCGGCCCAGGTCGGCGTGTACTTCTCCATGGCGATGTCGAGGGCGGCCTCGATGTTGCCGTCCATGGTCCACTCGTAGGACCGGGTGACCGCATTGGTGAAGCGGCGCACGAGGTCCGGGTTCTCCTCCAGCAGGCTCGCGCTCGTCACGACCACGTTGCCGAAGGACGGCAGGAAGTCGTTCGACAGGATCATGTCGACCTCGACGCCCGCGCCCTCGAGCACGTACTTGCGCAGCTCGGAGAAGACGATCGCGTCGACCTGGCCGGACTGCAGGGCCTGGACGATGGCGCCGGTGTCGATCAGCTCGACCTGGACGTCGTCGAGCCCGAGCCCGGCCTCGGCGAGGCCCACCTGGAGCTGGAGGTAGTTCGGGCTGCCGTAGCTCGTCACCGCGATGGTCTTGCCGGCGAGGTCGGCGTAGCTGTCGATGCCGGTCTCCGCCTTGGCCAGGAGAGCCCCGATGCCGCGCTGGTAGGTGGTGTGGACGACGCGCACGGGCAGGCCGTTCGCCGCCGCCGCGATCACCGCGTCGCCGTTCGGGAAGCCGAACTGGACATTGCCGGCTGCGATGTTCGTCAGGATATCGGAGGCGCCGGCGTAGATGAACTCCACGTCGATGCCCTCGTCGGCGAAGAAGCCGTTCTCGACCCCCGCGTAGAGCGGAGCGTAGAAGGGCACCGCGGCGCCGTCGATCTGGAGCAGGACCTCGTCCTGCGCCAGCGCCGGCGTCGCCAGCAGCAGCCCGAGGCCCAGGATTGCGGACATATGCTTCATGGTTGTTCCCCTCTCGGTGTCGTCGCCAGGGCGCGCCCGGCGATGTGCAGCAGGTTCTCCTGCGTGCTTCGGTAGTCGTCGAGCCAGGCGTCGGTGGCGCGGTTGCCGTGGACGCCGAGCAGCACGCCGGCGGCGACGCCGAGCCGGGCGCAGACCGTGAGCACGGTGTGCGCCTCCATCTCCACGCCGAGCGCGCCGGCGGCGCGCAGTGCATCCAGCCGTTCGGGCTCGGGCGGCGCCTCGCCGCGGCGGATCGGCCGGCCTTGGCCCAGGTAGTAGCTGTCCGTCGAGGCGACCGGCCCCCGGTGGGCGACGAGGCCGAGCTCCCCCGCCGCCGCGGCGAGCGCCTCCGGCAGCCCCGGCGTGGCCGAGCCCGCGCCGCCGTAGAGCGTCGGCACGCCGCCGTCCCCCATGGCACGGGTCACGCACAGGTAGTCGCCCGGCGCGATCTCCGGCACGAGCGCGGACATGCCGCCGATCCGCACGATCCGCCGCGCCCCGAGCATGGCGAGCTCGACGAGGGCGATCTCGGTGGACGGCCCGCCGATGCCCGACGAGCAGATGGTCAGGCGCCGGCCGCGATAGGTCCCCGTCGCCACCGCGAACTCGCGTCGCCGGCCGAGATCGACGACGTCCTCCATGAGCGCGGCCAGCATCGGCACGCGATCGGGGTCGCCGGGCACGAGCACGTCCGGCGCGACGTCGCCGGCACGGGCCGGCAGGTGCGGCGGCATCTCCCCGCGCCAGGGCATGAGGGCGGAGGTGCTAGCGCGCATCGGCGTCGTTCCAGGCGAGCAGGCGGCGCTCGGCCAGCCCCAGCGCGAGATGCAGCGCGACGCCGAGCAGCGCCGTCAGCAGCACCGCGCCGAACAGCAGCGGCGCCTTGTAGGTCGCCGCGGCGAAGGTCATCAGGAAGCCGAGGCCCTGGTTGCCGGAGATCCACTCGGCCAGGATCGCACCCACCAGCGCCTGCACGCCGCCGACCTTGAGCCCGACGAAGATCCCCGGCAGCGCCGCCGGGAGGTCGATCGCCGCGAAGCGCCGGGCGGCGCCGAGCCGCAGCAGGCCGGCGAGGTCGTGCAGGCGTGGGTCGATGGCGCGGAAGCCGGCCAGCGCGCCGATCAGCACGGGAAAGAAGACGAGCGAGAAGACGAGCGCGAGCTTCGCCTCGAGCCCCAGGCCGAACCAGACGACGAAGAGCGGCGCGAGCGCGATCTTCGGCGCGCTCTGGAGGACGACGAGCGGCCCGTCCAGCAGCGTCGAGAGGAGCGGCACGCGATAGAGCGCATAGGCGAGGGCGACGCCCGCCAGGGCGCCGAGGGCGAGCCCCAGCGCGATGCTGCGCAGCGTGAAGGCGAGGTGCCCGGCGAGGCCGCCGTCGGTCGCCTCCCGCACGAGCGCGAGGGCGGTCGCCTGCGGCGAGGGCAGCAGGTAGGGCGGCATCCCCATGGGGCCGCTGGCGTACCACCAGGCGACGAGCAGCACCGCGAAGGCCGCACCGTATTCCAGCACCGGCCGCGCGCGGGTCATCGGGCCGCCTCCCCGCCGCGCAGGTCCCGGCGCAGCGCCGCGACGAGCTCGTGATACGCCCGGTCGAGCTTCGTCTCCTCGCTGCGCGGGCGCGGCAGGTCGACCGTGTAGGTCCGCTGAAGGCGTCCGGGGCGGGCCGACATCACCATGACCTCGTCTGCGAGGTAGGCGGCCTCCTCGACGGAGTGGGTGACGAGCATCACGGTCTTGCCGGTGCGCTGCCAGATCCGCAGGAGCTCGTCGTTCAGGGTCTCGCGGGTGAGGAGGTCGACCGCGGAGAACGGCTCGTCCATGAGCAGGATCGGCGGGTCGTCGGCGAGCGCGCGCGCGATCGCCGCGCGCTGGCGCATGCCGCCGGAGAGCTGTCGCGGCAGCGCCTGCTCGAAGCCGCGCAGGCCCACGAGCTCGACGAGCTCACGCACGATCGGCTCGGAGCGCGCGCGCTCCATGCCCGCCGTGTCGAGGGGGAAGCGAATGTTGGCCTCGACCGACTTCCACGGCAGCAGCACCGCATCCTGGAAGACGAAGCCGACGGGGCGCTTCACCGGGCCCGCGGCGAGGCGGATCGTGCCCGACGTCGGCGTCTCCAGGCCGGCGATCAGGCGCAGCAGCGTGGACTTGCCGCATCCGGAGGGGCCGACGACGGCGACGAAGCGACCGTCCGGCACCGCGTGCGTCAGCGGCTCGAGGGCGGCTACCGACTTGCCCCGCAGGCGGAAGACCTTGCTGATGCCTTCGATCTCGATCACGTCGCCGTCCGCTCCATGCCGTACCGACGGCTCGCCGGCGCCGCGGGTGCGGCCCTTCGAGCGCGTCTCAATTTTGATACTCGGCTGGACGTTCCGTTAGGTCAAGCTCGTTTCGACGGCAGAGCGCGATGCGAGTTCGGGCAATGTCGGTGTCCGGCGGGCAGCGTCGGCGATGGACGCGGGGTGCGGCGGGACGCATGCGAAGAGGCCCGGCGGAGCAGCGCTCCGGGGCCTTGGCCACGCGCGAGGGCGCGCAGCGGATCAACGATGACGGGAGGAACTCAGAAGACTGGTGGAGCCAGGCGGAATCGAACCGCCGACCTCTTGAATGCCATTCAAGCGCTCTCCCAACTGAGCTATGGCCCCACTGTCGTCCCGCGGGCTCGGGTCCCGGAATACGGGTCCCGCGGGGTGGTCGATTGCGGGGAGGGCGATGCCGACCTCCCCGCAACGGAGCGCCTGTTTAGACGGTCCGGAGGGGATGTCAACCCTCTTCTTCGTCCTCGATATCGCTGTCGATGAGGTCGGAAACGTCGTCGTCTCCTTCCTCTTCCTCGGCGAGGAAGGTGTCGTCGGCTTCGTCGTCGCCGAGGTCGATGTCCTCGTCGCCCTCGGCCTTCTTCTCGTCGCCTTCGGCCTCCTCGAGCGAGACGAGCTCGACGTCCGCCTTCTCGACGACCTCCTCCTCTTCCTCCTCGGCCTCGACCACGGGCGCGACGCGCCCGCCCTTCGTGCCGACGGCCTCGAAGGCCGAGCGCGGGTAGGCGATGCCGGTGTAGGGGGAGACGACGGGGTCGCGGTCGAGGTCGTAGAACTTGCGCCCGGTCTCGGGGCAGGTCCGCTTGGTGCCGAGTTCCGGTCTGGCCACGGGTGGTTCCTTCGTGTGCATGGAATTCTGGAACAGGCGCGGCTAGCGCCTCGCGGGGCGCTTGTCAACGCGCGAATGCGCGAGCGGCTCCCGCCGGGGGCGGCGTCGCGCGCGGGGCGGGTCGTGACGCGGCCGGCCCCGCGTGCTAGGCGTCCGCCCATTCTCGACGTTCCTCGTGAGCGAGCCCCTTCGTGCCCTCCGGATCCGATTCAGATCGCCCGCCTCGCTCCGGGATCTGCGGCCCCCTCGCCGTTCGAGCGCCCGGCGCGCTGCGCGGGCGCGCGCGCCCGCCCGGATCGCCGCAGGACGCGCACGCGGCGCTGGTGCTCGGCGCGCTCGCCATCGGCGAGACGACGATCGCAGGCATGCCGTCGGGCGAGGCGTTCGGGCAGACGGCCGAGGCATGCCGCGCCCTCGGCGCGCGCGTGATCGCGGGCGAGGGCGGCTGGACGGTCGCTGGACCCGGCGTCGGCGGGCTCGTCCAGCCGACGCGGCCTCTCGCGCTCGAGGCCGCCGCGCTCGCCCCGCTCCTCGGCGCCTGCGCCTCCCCTCCGATCGACGTGACGATCGGCCCGCGCCCCGGCGCGCCGGACGATCCCTCAGGTGCGGGCCTGCGCGGCGCGCTCGCCGCCATGGGCGCGCGCCTCACCCTCGGCGAGGACGGCGGGAGCCTCCGCGTGCACGGCGCGCGCGAGGCGATCCCGCTCGTGCACGAGAGCCCCGCGGGCGATACCGCCGCCGCGCGGGCCGTGCTCCTCGCCGGCCTGAACGCGCCGGGGCGCGTCACCGTGATCGCCTCCGCCGCCGAGCTCGGCTCGGTCCCCGACCTCATGACGCGCCTCGGCGCGTGCATTCGCAGCGCGCCGCACGGAGCGTACGGGCGCAGCCTCGCGCTCGAGGGCCAGCCGGAGCTCGTCGGTGCGTCGCTCGCCCTGCCGGCCGACCCCGCCTGCGCGGCGGCGCTCGTGCTCGCCGCGCTCGTCGTCCCCGGCTCCGACGTCGTGCTGGAGGGCCTCGCCTCCGACGGCCCGACGGCCGCGTTCCTCGCGGCGTTGCGGGCCCTGGGGGCGGACATCGCCGAGGAGGCGGACGATCCGGCCGGCCTTCGTGCGGTGCGCGTTCGTGCGGGCGCGCCGGGCGCGGGAGGCGCGCTCGCGGCGGACGTGGTCGCCGCGCTCGGCCCGACCCTCCCCGCCCTCGCCCTCGCGGCGGCGTCCTCCGCCGGCGAGAGCCGCCTCGCAGGGGCCTGCGC
>NZ_JBQTCJ010000027.1:0-55100 GCF_052380005.1 Salinarimonas sp. NSM | reverse complement strand
GCGGCGCGGCGCGCGCCGCGCCGGCTGCGGCCGGCGGGGGGGCGGCGTAGAGCGCTGCGGCGCGCTGCGGCGTCGGGTCCCGGCCGGTGAGCAGCAGCTCCAGGAAGCCGCCCCCGAGATCCTGCGCCTGCGCCTGCGGCGCGGGGGCCGCGAGCACGAGACATGCGGCGAGCGCCGCGGCGAAGGCGCCGCCGCGCGGGCGCCGCACGAGCCTCGCGAGCACGAGGAATGTCTGCATGATCCTCTCTCCCTCCATTCCCCGGCGACCGCGCTCCGGCACGGACGCCCGGGGGAGAGCGAAGGCCCCGCACCCTTGAAGGTTCGTGGACGTGCGACGCCTCGTTGAGCTTAACCTTAAGCGCGTGTGGATCAACGTGGTGAACGCGGCGCTGCACGGCCCGCGCCCGGCGCTCGTGCGTCCCGTTCACCCAATCCTAAACCTTGATGAGACAAGGTGCGCCATTCCCGTATCCAGAACAGCGTCGGCGACAGATGTCCTTCTCCCAAAAGCGCTACCGCATCGAGGAAACCCTCCGGCACGAGCCGATCACGCTACCGCCGGTGCTCAACGGCGGTTGCGCCGCCGCAGGGGCCGCTCCCGGTGCCGCGGCGGGACCCGGCTGCGCCGACCCGCGGCTGTCGCACATCATCGAGGCCATCGGTGAGTTGCGCCAGTTCCTCGACCCGTCGCAGCGCCTGGCGTCGGACGTGATCGACGCCTATCGCAAGGAGATCACCGAGGTCTACGCGCTGCGCCAGGAGATCGACGCCATGAAGGCGGCGATCACGCAGACGAAGCGCGAGATCGCCTCGCTCTACAAGTCCGACGAGGAGGGCAAGGGCATGCGCCGGGTCGCCGGCGAGCTCGACGCCGTCGTCACCGCGACAGAGGAGGCGACTGGGTCGATCCTGTCGGGCCTGGAGGACATCGAGACGCACGTGAACATGCTGCGCGCGTCGGGCGGAACCAAGGGCTCGGGCGACGAGATCGGCGCCATCCTCGACCGCGTGATCTCGATGTACGAGGCCTGCAACTTCCAGGACCTGACCGGCCAGCGCATCACCAAGATCGTCAACGTGCTCAAGTTCGTCGAGGAGCGCCTCGACCGCATGATCGACGTCTGGGGCGGCCTCGACGCCTTCCAGGAGCTGATCCAGCACGAGGTGCTCGGGCCGAAGGTCGACGACGAGAAGGCGCTGCTCAACGGGCCCAAGCTCGAGGAGGACGCGGGCCACGTCTCGCAGGACGACATCGACTCGCTGTTCGATTGAGGCCTGTCGATCCGGCCTTGACGCGCGACGCCCGATCGCGCATATGCAGGCGACTTTCGGCCGGGCTCGCCCGGCCTCTTCGGTTTTGGCGGTGTGCTGGCGGCCCGACGGGTCCTCGCGCCGCGACGAGGCTCACGAGGACGATCCCATGGCGAAGGCCGTCACCATCAAGGTCAAGCTGCTGTCGACCGCCGACACCGGCTTCTTCTACGTCACCAAGAAGAACACCCGTACGATGACGGAGAAGATGACGCAGCGGAAGTACGATCCCGTTGCCAAGAAGCACGTCGAGTTCAAGGAGACGAAGATCAAGTGAGCCACGCGGGCGCCGTTACGGTCGCCCCGTCTCCTTCGATCCAGACGTCCCAGGCTCCCGCCCGCGGATGCGGGCCGCTACGGAAGGCGCCCACGTGGGCGCCTTTTGCTTGTGCGCTCATGCGCGGTGCTTCTCGCCTGCGCGCTTCGCGCGGTGCGGCAGTGGAACGCGCGCGCTCGGATTGCGACGAAAGTCTCGGGGCCGGCTTTGACTCGATGGCGGGCCATGGTAATCAGCCCGCGACCTCTCATGGCCCCGCGCTCCGGGGCCCGCCCACGAGCCACGGACCAGACCCTGTGAACGACCAGCTCGACCCGGCCCGCGCCGCCGCAGCCGCCGAGGCGGCCCCGACTCCGTCCGACCTCGCCAATGCGCTGCGCGCGCTGGCCATGGACGCGGTGGAGAAGGCCAAGTCCGGCCATCCAGGCCTCCCCATGGGGGCGGCGGACGTCGCCACCGTGCTGTTCACCAAGGTCCTGAAGTACGACGCCGCCGATCCGGCCTGGCCCGATCGCGACCGGTTCGTCTTCTCCGCCGGCCACGGCTCGATGCTGCTCTACGCGCTCCTGCACCTGACCGGCGTCGAGGGCATGACCATCGAGGAGCTGAAGAACTTCCGCCAGCTCCATTCCAAGACCCCCGGCCACCCCGAGAACTTCGTCACGCCGGGCGTCGAGACGACGACCGGGCCGCTCGGCCAGGGCATCGCCACCGCGGTCGGCATGGCGCTCGCCGAGCGCATGCTGGCGGCCGAGTACGGCGAGGAGATCGTCGATCACCACACCTTCGTGCTGGCCTCCGACGGTGACCTGATGGAGGGCATCTCGCACGAGGCCATCGCCTTCGCGGGGAACCTGCGGCTGAGCAAGCTCGTCGTCCTGTGGGACGACAACGGCATCTCCATCGACGGTCCGCTCTCGCTGTCGGACACGACGGACCAGCGCAAGCGCTTCGAGGCCTGCGGCTGGACGACGATGCGCGTCGACGGCCACGACCAGGCGGCGATCGCCCGGGCGCTTGCGCGCGCCAGGAAGTCCGACCGCCCGACGCTGATCGCCTGCAAGACGACGATCGGCTTCGGCGCGCCCACCCGCGCGGGCACGTCGAAGGCCCACGGCGAGCCGCTGGGCGCCGAGGAGCTCGCCGGCGCCAAGAAGGCGCTGGGCTGGGGACACGCGCCCTTCGAGATCCCGGCCTCGATCAAGAAGGCCTGGGAGAAGGCCGGCCGCAAGGGCCGCTCCGCCCGCAAGGCCTGGGAGCAGCGCTTCCAGGCGCTCCCGGCGGAGACCCGCGCCGAGCTCGAGCGGCGCCTCGCCGGCATCCCGCCACAGGCGCTCGTCGAGGCGATCGCGGCCCACAAGCGCGCGCTCGTCGAGAGCCCGGCCGCGGTCGCGACCCGCAAGGCCGGCGAGGCGGTGCTCGAGGCCATCGCGCCGGCGGTGCCCGAGCTCGTCGCCGGCTCCGCCGACCTGACGCCGTCGAACAACGTCAAGGTAAAGACCTCCGTGCCTGTGAAGCCGGGCGACTTCGCCGGCCGCTACGTGCACTACGGCATCCGCGAACACGGCATGGCGGCCGCGATGAACGGGATCGCGCTGCACGGCGGCTTCCGCCCGGCGGGCGCGACCTTCCTCGTGTTCACCGACTACGCCCGCCCCGCCATGCGGATCGCGGCGCTCGCCGGCGTGCCGGCGATCTACGTGATGACGCACGATTCGATCGGCCTCGGCGAGGACGGGCCGACCCACCAGCCGGTGGAGCACCTCGCGGCGCTGCGCGCGATGCCCAACATGCGCGTCTTCCGCCCCGGCGACGCGGTCGAGACGGCGGAGTGCTGGCAGCTCGCGCTCGAGCGCACCGACGGGCCCAGCGTGCTCGCGCTCACCCGCCAGAACCTCGCCCCGGCGCGCACGACGCACAGCGAGACCAACCTCTGCGAGACCGGTGCGTACGAGCTCTCTCCCGCGAAAGGCGCGGCGGCCAAGGCGACGATCTTCGCCTCCGGCTCGGAGGTCGAGATCGCGCTCGCGGCGCAGGCGCTGCTGGCCGAACGCGGCATCCCTTCGCGCGTTGTCTCGACGCCCTCGCTCGACCTCTTCCTCGCGCAGCCGGAGGAGGTGCGCGCGCGCATCCTCGGCGACGCGCCGATCCGCGCGGCGATCGAGGCCGGCGTGCGCTTCGGCTGGGACGCGGTGATCGGCAGCGACGGCGTGTTCGTCGGCATGGAGAGCTTCGGCGCGAGCGCGCCCTACAAGCAGCTCTACGAGCACTTCGGCATCACGGCCGCGGCGCTCGCCGACAAGATCGCGGCGCGTCACAACGGCTGAGCCGCGCGCGCCGTCTCGACGGCGTGCCGCTCGGCGAGACGAGATGCAATCGACGAGCCGGCGCACCGCGCCGGCGTAGCACAGGGAGATCGAGATGACGGTGAAGGTCGCCATCAACGGGTTCGGGCGGATCGGGCGCAACATCCTGCGCGCCATCGCCGAGAGCGGGCGCACGGACATCCAGGTCGTCGCCATCAACGACCTCGGCCCGGTCGAGACCAACGCTCATCTCCTTCGCTACGATTCGGTGCACGGCCGCTTCCCCGGCACCGTCACGGTCGACGGCGACACGATCGACGTCGGCACCGGCCCGATCAGGGTCACGGCGGTGAAGAACCCCGCGGAGCTGCCGCACGGGGACCTCGGCGTCGACATCGCGCTCGAGTGCACCGGCATCTTCACCGCGCGAGACAAGGCGGCGCTGCACCTCGACGCCGGCGCCAAGCGCGTCATCGTCTCGGCGCCCGCCACCGGTGCGGACCTCACGGTCGTCTACGGCGTGAACCACCAGGCGCTGACGAAGGATCACCTCGTCATCTCCAACGCCTCGTGCACGACGAACTGCCTCGCGCCCGTAGCGAAGGCGCTGAACGACGCGGTCGGCATCGACCACGGCTTCATGACGACGATCCACTCCTACACGAACGACCAGCCGTCGCTGGACCAGATCCACAAGGACCTCTACCGCGCCCGCGCGGCGGCGCTGTCGATGATCCCGACCTCGACGGGCGCGGCGAAGGCGGTGGGCCTGGTCCTGCCCGAGCTCGACGGCAAGCTCGACGGCGTGTCCGTGCGCGTGCCCACGCCCAACGTCTCGGTGATCGACTTCAAGTTCGTCGCCAAGCGCAAGACGTCGGTCGAGGAGATCAACGCCGCCATCCAGGCGGCCGCCGACGGCCCGATGAAGGGTGTGTTGAACTATACGTTCGAGAAGCTCGTCTCCTCGGACTTCAACCACGATCCGCACTCGTCGATCTTCCACATGGACCAGACCAAGGTGCTCGAGGGCACGATGGTGCGCGTCATGTCGTGGTACGACAACGAGTGGGGCTTCTCGAACCGGATGGCCGACACCGCCGTGCACATGGCGAAGCTGATCTGACGCAACGCCCCGCGAGACCCGGCGCCAGCCGCGCCGGGTTCTCGCCCGCGATCCGATCGTCGACGCCCCCACCGCACGGAGTGCCCGCCATGGCCGACAAGACCAGCGCCTTCCGCACCCTCGACGACGCCGACCCGCGCGGCAAGCGCGTGCTCCTGCGCGTCGACCTCAACGTTCCCGTCGAGGACGGGCGCGTCGGCGACGCGACCCGCATCGCGCGCGTCGTGCCGACGATCCGCGAGATCGCCGACAAGGGCGGGCGCGTCGTCCTCCTCGCCCATTTCGGCCGCCCGAAGGGCCAGAGGGTCGAGAGCGAGAGCCTGAAGGTGGTCGTACCGGCCCTCGCCGAGGCGCTGGGTCGCGACGTCGCCTTCGCGGAGGATTGCGTCGGAGAGGTGGCCCGCGCGGCCGTGGCGCGGATGGGGGACGGCGACGTTCTGCTGCTCGAGAACACCCGCTTCCATGCGGGCGAGGAGAAGAACGACGCGGACTTCGCCCGGGCGCTCGCCGAGAACGGCGACATCTACGTCAACGACGCATTCTCCGCCGCCCACCGCGCCCACGCCTCGACGGAGGGCCTCGCCCACGTCCTGCCGCCCTTCGCGGGACGCGCGATGCAGGCGGAGCTCGACGCGCTGACGAAGGCGCTCGAGCAACCCGAGCGGCCGGTCTGCGCCGTCGTCGGCGGCGCCAAGGTCTCGACCAAGCTCGATCTGCTCGAGAACCTCGTCTCCAAGGTCGACAGCCTCGTCATCGGCGGGGGCATGGCCAACACCTTCCTCCACGCCATCGGCGTCGGGGTCGGCAAGTCGCTGGCCGAGCGCGACCTCGCCGCGACCGCACAGCGCATCCTCGACAAGGCGAAGGCGACGAGCTGCGCCATCGTGCTGCCGGTCGACGCGACCGTGGCGGAGAAATTCGAGGCGCACGCGCCGCACCACGAGTACGGCATCGACGCCATTCCCGAGGACGGCATGATCCTCGACGTCGGCTCGCTCTCCGTCGACCGCGTGCGCGCGGCGATCGGCGACGCGAAGACGCTGGTCTGGAACGGCCCGCTGGGCGCCTTCGAGAAGACGCCCTTCGACAAGGGCACGGTCGAGGCCGCGCGCTACGCGGCGCAGCGCACCCGCGAGGGCGCGCTCGTCTCGATCGCCGGCGGCGGGGACACCGTCGCGGCGCTCAACCACGCGGGCGTGGCCGACGACTTCTCCTACGTCTCCACCGCCGGCGGGGCCTTCCTCGAATGGCTCGAGGGCAAGAGCCTGCCGGGTGTCGAGGCGCTGCGTCGCTGAGATCCGAACCGTACGAGACCGGAACCGAGGAAAGGAAAGGGGCGCGATGAACATCGACCAGCTGACAGAGGTGGCCTACGCGATGGTGCAGCCCGGCAAGGGCATCCTCGCCGCCGACGAGAGCACCGCGACCATCCAGAAGCGCTTCGACGCGATCGGCGTCGAGAACACCGAGGACAATCGCCGCGACTACCGGGAATTCATGTTCCGGACGCAGCCGGCGATGCGCGAGCACATCTCGGGCGTGATCCTGTTCGACGAGACCATCCGCCAGAAGGCCAAGGACGGCACGCCCCTCGTCGAGGTGATCAAGCAGTCGGGCTCGATCCCCGGCATCAAGGTCGACGCCGGCGCGCGTCCGCTACCCGGCTGCCCGGGGGAGACCATCACCGAAGGCCTCGACCGCCTGCCGCGGCGCATGCAGGAATACTACGAGCTCGGCGCGCGCTTCGCCAAGTGGCGCGCGGTGATCGACATCGCCGACGGCATCCCGACCTGGACGGCGGTGAAGGCGAACTGCCACGCACTGGCGCGCTACGCCGCCATCTGCCAGGAGGCCGACATCGTGCCGATCGTCGAGCCCGAGGTGCTGATGGACGGCGACCACGACATCAAGCGCTGCGCCGACGTCACGGAGTGGGTGCTCAAGACGCTCTTCCAGGAGCTCTACGAGATGCGCGTCGTGCTGGAAGGCACGGTGCTCAAGCCCAACATGATCGTGCCGGGTAAGAAGTGCCCGAAGCAGGCCTCCGTCGAGGAGGTCGCCGAGCGCACGATCCAGGTGCTGGAGCGCTGCGTGCCCGTGGCGGTGCCTGGAATCGCCTACCTCTCCGGCGGCCAGTCGGACGTGGACGCGACGGCGCATCTCGACGCCATGAACAAGATCGGCGGCTTCCCCTGGCACATGACCTTCTCCTACGGTCGCGCCCTCCAGGCCGCCCCGCAGAAGGCGTGGTCCGGCAAGCCGGAGAACGTCGCGGCCGGCCAGGCCGCCTTCAACCACCGCGCCCGCATGAACGGCCTCGCCTCCACCGGCGAGTGGTCGACGGACCTGGAGAAGCAGGGGGCCTGAGGCCCGCCGCGCGCCGCCGATGCGATCGGGGAGGGGGCGTCCGGGAGGCTGGGCGCCCTTTTCGCATTCCGGCCGGCTGTCGCCCTCACGCCCCGTTCGCCTTCAGCACCAGCTCCGCGCTGGCGCGGTTCAGGGCGAAGGGGATGTCGTAGAGGATCGCGAGGCGCATGAGCGCCTTCACGTCGACGTCGTGCGGATGGGGTGTCAGCGCGTCGACGAAGAAGATCATCGCGGCCACGCGCTCCTCGGCGATGAGCGCGCCGATCTGCTGGTCGCCGCCCAGTGGGCCGGACTTGAGCCGCGTGATCTCGAGGTCGGGGAGCGCCTCGGCGATGCGCCCGCCGGTCGTCCCCGTCGCGACGAGACGGAAGCGGGAGAGCTCCTGCGAATGCGTGCGGCAGAACTCCACGAGATCGGCCTTCTTCTCGTCGTGGGCGACGAGGGCGACGATGGGGCGCGGGTCGGCGGCGGTCTCGCTCGGCATGCGGTTCGGCTCTCCAGGGAAGCGCGGGCAGCCTCGCGCGATTTCGGCCGAGGGGCAACCCTCGCGGCAACCCTCGCCGCGGCGCGCGCGTTGGCCGGCCGACGCATCCGACCAGCGAGGCACCCGATGAAGCGATATCTCATGGAGGCGACGAGCCCGGGCTACACGCCCGAGCGCCTGGAGGCGCGCATCCGCCACGACCGCTCGCGGGACATGGCCTATCGCCGTGCGATCGTCGCGACCTCCCTCGTCGGCATGGCCTCGATGGCCTTCGTCACGCTGTTCCAGACCGGCACCGTGCGCCGCCTGCCGGACCCGCCGACGCGCCGGCCGCACTTCGACACCGCCAAGGTGAACACGTCCGACGAGGCCTATTCCTACGGCATGCCCGACGGCCCGCTGACGCTCGCGATGCACGCCGCGAACCTCTCGCTCGCTGCCGCCGGCCCGCCCGAGCGCTGGCGCGAGCGGCCGTGGATTCCCGTCGCCGCGAGCGCCTTCTCCGGCGCGCAGGCGGCGGTTGCCGCGCAGTACCTGTTCTACCGCATGCCCTTCGTCGACCGCGCCTGGTGCCCCTATTGCATGGTCGACGCGCTCGCGCACTTCGCGAGCTTCGGGCTGTCGCTGCCCGAGACGGCCAAGGCGCTCGGCCTCGTCGACGAGCGGCGCGTGCCGCCGCCTCCAACGCGCCGGCGCCCGGAGCCGGTCAGGGCCGGAAGCGATCCGGCACGCCCCCGTCTCGATCGGTGAAGTCGTAGAGACGGGCGAGATCGGCGGTCGCGACGACCCGGCCGGCGTGACGCGCGACGTCCGGGTCCGCCGCCAGTGCCGCCACCGCCCGCCCGACGAAGAGCGGCGTCTCCGTCGCCGCGTCCGCCTCCCCCGCCTCGCGCACCCGCTCGGTCGCCACATGGCCGGGCGAGAGCGCGAGCGCGGTGACGCCGTGGGGCGCGAGTTCCTGCGCGCAGGCGAAGGCGAGGCGGTTGAGGGCGTGCTTCGCGCCGTCGTAGAACACGTCGCCGAGATAGCCCCCGCTCGTGTCGAAGGACACGAAGCCGATCAGCCCCCGCCGTGCCGCCACCATCGCCGGCGCCACGGCGCGCGCCAGCAGCAGCGCGGGGCGCACGCCCGTCTCCTGGAAGCGGCCCATCAGCCCCGCGGGGCGGCGCCAGAACGGCGTGCCCCAGCGCGAGCCGTCCGGGAACGTCTCCCCGTCGAAGCCCTCGTTGCCGCCCCAGACCGACGAGATCGCCACGTCGATCCGCCCGAAGCGTCTGAGCGCCCAGGAGACGAGCCCGTCGACCTCGCGCTCGCTGCAATGGTCGCACACGTAGGGGTGGCCGCGACCGCCCGCCGCCTCCACGGCACGCGCGGCGTCCTCCACGGTCTCAGGGCGCCCCTCGGTGCGCGCGCCGGCCTCGGAGGAGCGACCGGTGACGATCACCGTCGCGCCCGCCTCGGCGAGCCCCAGCGCGATCCCCAGCCCGACGCCGCGGGAGGCGCCGGCGACGAGGGCGATCGTTGAAGATGCATTGATATCATTCATAATAATAACTCCAGCTCATTCAAAACTATCTTGACGCATCGTTCTGATGATGAATATAACCATGTATCGACAGCTTACCGCAGGAGCGTGGAACATGGCTATCTTGGGTGGAGCACTGGATATCGGGAGCAAGATCCTCGGCGGCGGCGGAGAAGGCGGCGGGATCTTCGGAGGGCTGATGAACAAGATGCTGCCCGGCATCGGCGAGTTCGCGAGCATCATCACGAACCCCGGCGCGTTCATGGAGCAGCTCGGGAGCAACCCCATGGGCACGATCATGGGCCTCGCCGCCAAGGCGGGCGAGGCGGGCCTCCTCGGGCCTTGGGGCAAGGTCGGAGCGATGGCCTACGGCGCGCTGCAGGGTCAGGGCCTCTCCGACCTCCAGGCCGGCTCGATGCTGGAGCAGCTCGGGGTCGACCCGCAGAGCGCGATCTTCGGCTCCGCGAGCCAGGTGATCGGCGCCGTCTCGCGCGGCGAGATGGACGAGCAGACCGGCATGGACGCGCTCTCGACGCTGGCGGGTCTCGACCCGGCACTCGAGTCGGCGCTCACCACCATCGGCGGTGGCGGCTTCGACTTCGGCTCGCTGCTCTCGGGCGCCCTCACCGGCGGCTTCGGCGGCCTCCCCGGCGCGGGCGGCTTCCTGCGCGACTGATCGCGCGGGCCGGCGCGCATCGGGCGAGCCCGTCGGCTCGGCTCAAGGCGTGCCGGCCTCCGGCAGCGCGGCCGCGCCGGCGGTCGCGGCGCGGGCGAGGCCTTCGGTCTCGCCCAGATGCGCCTCGCCCATCCAGCGCGCCCGCGCGATACGCGCGGCGTGCGCCGGATCGGTGTCCCCGGCGTCGGCCGCGGCCTTGGCGGCGAGCGCCTCCTCGGCGAGGCAGGCGATTCCGCGAGCGAGCGCGAACAGCCGCAGGTACGGCGTCGCGCCCGCGAGCGCGTCCTCCTGGCGGCCCTCCGCGATCGCGGCGAGCATCCACGACGTGGTCTCGTCGAGGCGCATGCTCGCCTCCCGCAGGCGCGCGGCGAGCATGCCGAAGCCCTCGTGCGCCTCCTTGGTCACCCGGGTCGCGATCGCGCGGATGCGGGCGATCTCGGCGCGCGCCGTGGCGCCGCCCGATAGGGGCAGCTTGCGGGTGACGAGGTCGATCGCCTGGATGCCGTTCGTGCCCTCGTAGATCGGCAGGATGCGCGCGTCGCGATAATGCTGCGCGGCGCCGGTCTCCTCGACGAATCCCATGCCGCCGTGCACCTGGATGCCGAGCGAAGCGACCTCGACCGCGATGTCGGTCGAGAACGCCTTGGCCAGCGGCGTCAGGAGCGAGGCGCGCTCGAAGGCCACCTTGCGCGTCCCGGCCTCGGGGGCGCGCGCCGCCTCGTCGAGGGACGCCGCGGTGAGGAAGCAGATGCCGCGCGCGGCGTCGGTGAGCCCGCGCATGGTCGCGAGCATGCGCCGCACGTCGGGATGCTCGGCGATCGCGACCATGCCCTGGCCGGTGTAGCTCGCAGTACGGCCCTGCCGGCGCTCGCGGGCGTAGGCGAGCGCGCGCTGAGTCGCGCGCTCGGCGATCGCGACGCCCTGGACCCCCACCGCGAGGCGGGCGTTGTTCATCATCGTGAACATGCAGGCCAGCCCGCGGTTCTCCTCGCCGACGAGCCAGCCGATCGCCCCCTCGCGCTCCCCGTAGGCCATGGTGCAGGTCGGCGCGGCGTGGATGCCGAGCTTGTGCTCGAGCCCGGCGCAGACGACGTCGTTGCGCGTGCCGTCGGGCAGGATCTTCGGCACCAGGAAGAGCGAGATGCCGCGCGTCCCGTGCGGGGCGTCGGGCAGGCGGGCGAGGACGAGGTGGACGATGTTGTCGGCGAGGTCGTGCTCGCCGAAGGTGATGTAGATCTTCTGCCCGAAGATCCGGTAGCTGCCGTCGTCCGCGCGCTCGGCGCGGGTGCGCAGCGCCGATAGATCGGAGCCGGCCTGCGGCTCCGTCAGGTTCATCGTCGCGGTCCACTCGCCCGACACGAGCTTGCCGAGCCAGCGCTCCTTGAGCTCGGGCGAGGCGTGCGCCTCGATCGCGTCGATCGCGCCCATGGTGAGGATGGGGCACAGCGCGAAGGCCATGTTGGCCGCGTTCCACATCTCGACGCAGGCGGTGTTGACGAGGATCGGCAGGCCCTGGCCGCCGTGCTCGACGGGCCCGGGCAGCGCGTTCCAGCCCCCCGCGATCCAGTCGCGATAGGCCTGCGGGAAGCCGTCGGGCGTGTGCACGCGCGCGCCCTCCTTGCGCAGCCCCGCGAGGTCGCCCGGCCGATCGAGGGGCGCGAGCCGCTCGCCGGCGAAGTCGCCCGCGGCCTCGAGGATCTGCGCGACGAGCTCCGGCGTCAGGTCCGGGTAGAGGCCGGCCTCGATCTTGGCGTCGAGCCCCGCGACGGCGCGCATGGAGAACAGCATCTCGGACACGGGGGCGCGATAGGCCATGGCGGGCTCCTCGGGGTTCTCTGGCGTTTCCTCTGGCGGCTCTGAGGCGAGCCGTCTTCATGCGACGAAAGGCGGACGCCAGGAGTAGTTCGGATGTGAACTTTCGGCAAGCGGCCGCGCGGTCACGGGGCGAGCAGCGCATCGCTCTTAAGGTTGCGTATATTCTAGATTCGCGACTAATGATCGGGTGTCGCATCGCTCGCGGAGCCCGCCGCATGACCGCGCAGACGCCGCAGCCCCTCGACTTCGCCGCCGCGACGCGGGGTCTCGACGGCCACCACAACTTCGTGCTCGCCGACGTGAACGATCATTGCCTGCGCATCGCCGTCTTCGAGGGGACGTATCGCTGGCACCGTCACCCGGGCTCGGACGAGCTCTTCGTGGTGGTGGAGGGGCGGCTCGAGATCGATCTCGACGAGGGGACGGTCGTCCTCGGGCCGGGGCAGGCGCATCGCGTGCCGGCGGGGGTGCGCCACCGCACGCGCGCGACCATGCGCACGGTCAACCTGTGCTTCGAGCGCACCGACGCCGAGACGGTCTTCGACGAGCGCCCCGGGGACGATTGACGGGATGTCGCACCCGGCTAAGCTCCCTCCTGCCCGATGCGAACGGCGTCACGCGCGAGCCCGCGCGCGAGGGGATAGACGACCATGTGCGACATCTGCGTGACCAACGCGGTCAAGGACCGCATGCTCAGCCGCCGCGACCTCTTCCGCCGCGGGGCGGGCGGCGCGGCCGCCATCGCCGCCGTCTCGGCGGGCGCGGCGACGCTCGGCGCGAGCCCCGCCCGCGCGCAGATCGCCGGCGCGCCGGTCGACCTCACGCACACGCTGCACGAGGGCTTCCCGACCTTCTTCGGCGAGCAGCAATTCTTCGTCGAGAACGTGTTCAATTACGCCGAGCATATGTTCAATCTCAACGTCCTGCGCGTGAACGAGCATACCGGCACACACGTGGACGCGCCGCTGCACTTCTCGCAGGACGGCGCGAGCGTCGACGAGATCCCGGTGACGAACCTCGTCGCCCCGCTCGCCATCGTCGACATCCGCGAGAAGGCGGCGCGGGATGCGGACGCGCAGGTCACGCCCGACGACCTGAAGGCCTGGATCGCGCAGAACGGGCCGCTGCCGGAGGGCTGCTGCGTCGCCATGCTGTCGGGCTGGGGCGCGCACGTGGACGGCGATCGCTTCCGCAACGCCGACGGCGAGGGCAAGATGCACTTCCCGGGCTTCCACGTGGAGGCGGCGCGGATGCTGCTCGAGGAGAGCTCCGCCGTCGGCATCGCGGTGGACACCCTCTCCCTCGACCACGGCCCCTCGCCGGATTTCGCCACCCACTATGCCTGGCTGCCCGAGGGGCGCTGGGGGCTCGAATGCGTGGCGAACCTCGAGGCGCTGCCGGCGACGGGCGCGACGCTGGTGCTCGGCGCGCCGAAGCACCGCGGCGGCTCCGGTGGGCCGGCGCGGGTGCTCGCCTTCGCCTGAGCGATCAGGCGGCCGAGCGGTCGGCGAGCGTCCGGGGGGCGGGGGAGGGGTCGTCGCGCCCGGCGATCTCCAGCGGCCAGCCTGCGACCCGGCCGCGGCCGGCGGCCTTGGCCGCGTAGAGTGCCGCGTCCGCCTGCGCGAGCGCGTCCCGCGCCGACGCCCCGGGCGCCGGCATCGCCGCGATGCCGACCGACGCGCCGATCTCGGCGCGTCCGCCCGGCAGAACGAAGGGGCGCGCCAGCGCCGCCACGATCGCCTCGGCGAGCGGGCGCGCATCGCCGTCGCAGCGGCGCACCACGACAAACTCGTCGCCGCCGAGCCGCGCCAGCAGGTCGTGAGGGCCGACGAGGGCGCCCACGCGTGCCGCGACCTGGCGCAGGAGCTCGTCGCCGGCGGCGTGGCCCAGCGTGTCGTTCACCGGCTTGAATCGATCGAGATCGAAGCACAGCACGCACAGCGGCCCCGCGTCCCCGCCGCGGGCGGCGAGCGCCTCGTCGAGGGCGAGCCGGTTGGCGAGCCCCGTCAGCGGGTCGGTGCGCGTCAGGCGCTCGAGCGCGTGGCGGTTGTCGAGGCTCGTGCGCAGCGTGCCGTACACGAAGCGCACGAACTCGATGTAGGACAGGAAGTAGAAGCCGATCAGCGCCGCCGCGGCCGCATAGTACGGGTCGAGCCGCGCCAGCGCGGCGACGACGAAGGGGGCGAGCAGCAGCGCGCCGGTGACGAGCGCGATGCGCGGGCGCACCGAGGTCCGTGCGGCGAGGCCCGAGGCGTAGCACATGATCATGCCGACGCCGAGCATGTGGCCGAAGGCGTCGTCGAAGGCGAGGGCGCGCGCCACCATGATCCCGAGCGTGCCGGCGAAGACGTAGCTGCCGATCTCGTACCAGCGCTCCCAGCGCGCCGCGACGGCGGCGGTCTTGGGCGTCGGGCGCACCTTCAGATCGTAGGCGAGGATCTTGGCGCAGCGCAGGACGCCGAGCGTCGTGGCGAGCACCGCGAGGACCCACATCCACGTATCGCCCGTCCGCGACGCCACGAGCGCGCCGACCGCGCCGGAGGCGAGCGCGATCACGCTGACGGTCTTCAGCGAGGTGTAGAGCAGGTCCACGAGGGCGACGTAGGCGCGGTCGCTCTCGTGGCGGCGCGTACGCAGCATGCCGGGTCCTCGAGACGGTGCGCCCTCTAGTGGCGCCTCGTCATTCGACCCGAATACCTCTTAAGGGCGGGTGTACGCCGGTGGTTGCGACGTTTGCCGCGCGCTCACGGCCCGGGCCTCTCAACGTTCCGAGGAGAAGTGGCGCTTGAGATAGGAGAGGATCGTCTCCTTCGTCTCTGCATCCATCTCGGCCATGCCCTGCTGCTCGACCATCCAGGTCCAGGTGTAGTCCCACCGCGCGTCGGTGAGGCGCTGCTGGGTGACGATGTCGAGGGAGTGGCAGGCCGAGCAAAGGTAGTAGGTGTCCTCCATGCCCGGCGTGTCGGGAAGGTCGGCGAAGTCGGGATTGCGCGGCACGTCGTCGGCCGGGGCTGTGCCGGAGGGCTGGCCGCCGCCGGGCAGCATGGGGTTGAACCCGCCGCCGGGCCGCATCGGGTCGAAGCCCTGGGCGGCGAGGCCGGCGGGGGTCAGGGGAAGGGCGAGGAGGCTGGCGAGGAGCGCGGTCGCGCGGGCCGCGCGGCGAAGACGGTTCTGCATGGATCGACGTTCTCGGCGGGTGCTGAGCGGGGGGCGAGACGGCACCGGGCGCCCGCGGTCGCGGGCGCCCGGCAGGAGGCGCGGCGTTGGCCCGGCCCGATCAGACGGCGAACAGCGCGATGCGGTGCATCATGTTGTTGCCGTATCCGCGCGGGTTCCAGCCGGGAACGACCGGCGGCTGCATGTTGCCGTCCTTGTCCGTGGCGCGCGCCCAGACCTCGTAGTAGCCCGCTTCCGGCGGGGTGACGCTCGCCGTCCAGCGCTGCCAGGCGAAGGGGTTGGGCGGCGCCATCAGCTCCGCTTCCTGCCAGGTCTGGCCGAAGTCGAGGGAGACGTGCATGGCCGCGACGTCGCCCTTGCCGCACCAGGCGTGGCCGCGCACCTCTGTGGGCCGCCCGGCGGCCACCTCGGCGCCCGTCGCCGGGAAGGTGACGATCGACTTCACCGGCATCTCGAGCATCACGACCATGTCGCTCTCGGGAACCTCGGTGCCCGGCGCGACCGGGTAGGCCGGCAGCCGGTAGGAGTAGCCCGTCATCTTCTCCCCGTCGTGCTCGCGGTCGCGCACCCAGATGCGGGTGAGGTACTTCTGCGAAACCGAGCCGGGGAAGCCGGGGATCACGAGGCGCAGCGGGAACCCGTGCATGGCCGGCACCGGCTCCCCGTTCATCGCCCAGGCGATCAGGTTCTCGGGGGCGAGCGCCTTCTCGATCGGGACGCCGCGGGAGATCACCACCTTCTCCGGGTCGCCGGAGAGGTGCACGTCGTTGCCGTAGTGGCCGGTGTAGACGGCCGACGACTTGACGCCCGCGCGCTCGAGCACGTCCTTGAGGCGCACGCCGGTCCACTCGGGGCAGCCGACGGCGCCGACGGTCCACTGGTTGCCGGACGCGCCGGGCTGGAAGAAGGCGCGCCCGTTGCCGCCGCACTCCACCCACAGCGGGGTGGTGACCGTCTCGAACTCGTTCTGCAGGTCTGCGATCGTCAGCGTCAGCGGGGTCTCGACCTCGCCGTCGATGGTGAGCGTCCAATCGTCGGCGCTCATGTCCATGGCGTGCTGGGGCACGAGGCCGTTGTTGCGCACGAACATCCGCTCGTAGGGGGTGACGTCGTCGTCGAGCAGGTGCGGCGGCGTCTCGGCGTTGACCGGGCGATCGCCGAGCACGACGAGGCCGTCCTTGTCGGTCATCAGGCCCATGCCGACATCCTGGGCGAGCGCCACGGGAACGAAGCCGGGGGGCGCGTTGCGGCCGAAGGGAATCGTGGTGCCGAGCAGCGCGCCCATCGCGGTCAGCCCCGCGCCCTTGAGGAATCCGCGCCGGCCGGGACCGGCGATCTCGCCTGCCGCCGTCGCGGCCGCCTGGCCCGGGGCTTTGGTGGAAGCATCGTCGAGCATGCCGGTTCCTCCGTTCTCTCGTTGTCGTCTGGCCGAGCGACGCACGCTCGTACTGCGTAGCGTAACCCCGGAGTAGTACCTATGCAAGAGAGGGAATTCATCGGGCGGTTTTTCGGCAGCGGCAGACCTAATCCTAAGTTGCCGAATTATTGCTGCGAGCCGCGCTGATTTTATCTATGCGCCACACGGCGCAAACAGCAATCGAGACGGGTTGGGGTGAGATGTAATCGCGCTCTGGGCGGCATCTCGTGGCGCTGATGCGCGCCTTGGTCGTTATCCCAGCTCCAGCCGCACCACCTTCAGGTCCGGATCGTCCGCGTCGGCGCGGATCGCGAAGCCGAGCTGGCGGCACATCTCGAGCATGGTGCGGTTCTCTCGCAGCACCTGGCCCTCGACGTGGCCGAGCCCCTCCTCCTTCGCCCACTCGATCATGAGCTGCATCAGCCGCCAGCCGAGCCCGATGCCCTTGAGGTCGGAGCGCAGCAGGATCGCGTACTCGCCGCTCTCGTGGTTGGCGTCGGCGTGGAGACGCACGGCGCCCATCATCTCGCCCGTGTCCGGGTCGACCGCCACGAACGCGATGGCGCGGGCGTAGTCGATCTGCGTGAGGCGCGCGATGAAGGAATGCGAGAAGTCCTTCACCGGCGCGAAGAAGCGCAGGCGCAGGTCCTCGTCGGTGACGCGCTTGAAGAACCCGAGGAACAGCTCCTCGTCCTCCGGCCTGACGGGCCGCACGAAGACCTCGCGCCCGTCCGAGAGCGCGAGGCGTCGCTCCCATTCGACGGGGTAGGGCCGCACGGCGAAGCTCGCGTGCGGGGCGCTCGCGCGCCGGCCGCTCACGGGGGCGACGGCGACGCGGGCGTCCACGGCGATGACGCCGTCCTTGTCGGCGAGGAAGGGGTTGATGTCGAGCTCGCGCACCTCCGGCAGGTCGGCGGCGAGGTGGGAGAGCTTGACGAGGACGAGCTGGACCGCCTCGAGATCCGCGGCGGGCACGTCGCGATAGGCCGCGAGCACACGCGAGACGCGGGTGCGGGCGACGAGCCCGGCGGCGAGGTTCATGTCGAGCGGGGGCAGCGCGAGCGCCTTGTCGTTGATCACCTCCACCGCGGTGCCGCCGCGGCCGAACACGATCACCGGGCCGAACGTGTCGTCGTGCGCGATGCCGGCGATGAGCTCGCGGGCCTTGGGCTTGCGCACCATCGGCTGGACCGTCACGCCGGTGATGCGCGCCTGCGGCTTGAGCCGGGCGGCGCGCGCGAGGATGTCGCGCGTCGCCTCCTCCACCGCCTGAACGCTGGTGAGGTCGAGCGAGACGCCACCGATGTCCGACTTGTGGACGATGTCGGGGGAGAGGATCTTCACCGCGACCGTGCCGCCCGCCTCGACGAAGGGCCGCGCCGCGGCGCCGGCCTCCTCGGGCGTTCGGGCGAGCGAGACGGGGGCGTCGGGGATGGCGTAGGCGCGCAACAGGCCCGATACCTCGATGGGATCGAGCCAGGTGCGCCCCTCCGTGACGACGCGCTCTACGATCGCGCGGGCGGCGGCGCGGTCGGGCGCGAAGTCCTGCGGCAGGCTCGCGGGCGTGCGCATCAGGATGTCCTGCGCCTCGCGCCAGCGCACGAGGTGCATGAAGCCCTGCACGGCGTCCGCCTCGTTGGCGTAGTGCGGGATGCCCGCCGCCTCGAAGGCGCGGCCCGCCTCCGGGTCCTCGCCGAGCCACACGGCGAAGACGGGCTTGCGGCGAAACGCCGTCTCCCGGTCCCGCGCCACGGTCTCGACCACCGCCTGAGCCGCGGCGGGCGCGGAGGCGAGCGCGGTGGGGACGTTGAGGACGAGGACGGCGTCGTTCGCCGGGTCCTTCAGCAGGGCTTCGAGGGCGGAGGCGTAGCGGCGCGCGTCTGCGTCGCCGATGATGTCGACCGGGTTCGCCCGCGACCACGTCCGCGGCAGCGACGCGTCGAGCGCGGCCCGGGTGTCGGCGGAGAGCACGGCGAGCGTCCCGCCGTGGTCGATCAGCCGGTCGACGGCGAGCACGCCCACGCCTCCGCCGTTGGTGAGGATGGCGAGGCGCGAGCCCTGGAACGGCTTCTGCCGCCCGAGCGTCTCCGCGGCGGCGAAGAGCTCGTCGAGGTCGTAGACGCGCAGCAAGCCGGCGCGGCGGAAGGCGGCGTCGTAGACGCCGTCGGAGCCCGCGAGCGCGCCCGTGTGCGTCGCCGCCGCCTTCGCGCCCTGGGCGTGGCGGCCGGACTTGATCACCACGACGGGCTTCGCGCGCGAGGCCGCGCGGGCGGCGGACATGAACTTGCGCGCCGCGTTGATCGATTCGACGTAGAGCAGGATCGCGCGCGTGCCGCGGTCGGCGGCGAACCAGTCGAGGCAGTCGCCGAAATCGACGTCCGTCTTGTCGCCCAGCGAGACCACGGCGGAGAAGCCGACGTTTCGCTGCCTGCCCCACTCGACGAGGCCCGCCGCGATGGCGCCCGACTGGGACACGAGCGCGAGATCGCCCGGCAGCGGCGCGTTGGCGGCGAAGCTGGCGTCGAGCCCCGCGCGCGGCGCCATGACGCCGAGGCAGTTCGGCCCGACGATGCGCAGGCCGTGACGGCGCGCGCGCTGGCGCGCGTCCTCGGCGAGGGAGCCGGGGCCGTGGCCCAGCCCCGCGGTGATGACGATCGCGGCGCCCGCACCGACCCGCCCCGCGTCCTCGATCACGCCGGGCACGGAGGTGGGGGGAGAGGCGACGACGACGAGGTCGGGGGCCGCCGCGAGATCCGAGAGCCGGGCGACGCAGGGTCGCCCGTCGATCTCGCGATGGCCCGGGTTCACCGGCGTGATCGGCCCCGCGAAGCCGGCGCGGGTGAGGTTGCGCAGCACGGTCCACCCCAGAGAGCCTTCTCGCGGGCTCGCCCCGACGAGGGCGATCGAGCGGGGCGCGAAGAGCTTGTCGAGGTTCCAGGTGCTCATGGTCGGGCCCTCCTGCGGGCGTGGCGCGGGCGCACGGCGGACCGGATCGATGATCGGTCCCCGGGAACGGGTCCGTCATGGGAGGCGCGCGAACGGCGCGAGGTCAAGCGCGACGGATGAAGCACGGTTCGACGACGCCCGTGCGACGCGCCGTCGGCGGTGCTCACAGGCGCACGAGGGAGAGGACGATCTCCTCGTAGCTCTTCCCGAGCGCGGCGAGCCGATCGGCGAGGGCGCCCTGCGAGGCCGCGAGGCCCTCCCGGCGGCTCGCATGCGCGCGCTCGATGGCGAGGAGCTCGGCGTAGAGCGGCTCGATCACCGCGCGGGCGGCGGCCGACGCCCCGCGCCGGTTCGAATGGTAGCCGACGAGGCGTCCCGCGGCGTCGCGGCTCGGGGTGACGTGGGCGAAGACCCAGTAGTGCGCGCCGTCCGCGGCGAGGTTGTTCACGTAGGCGAACACCTCGCGGCCCGCCTCGATCTCCCGCCACAGGTGGGCGAAGACGCAGCGCGGCATGTCGGGATGCCGGATGATGGAATGCGGCGCGCCGATCGCCTGCGCCTCGTCGAGCGCGGCCATCGCGAGGAAGGTGGCGTTGGCGTAGGTGATTCGGCCCTTCGGGTCCGTCTTGGTGACGATGATGTCGCCCGGCGGCAGGGTTCGCTCGACGCCGGTGGGCACGACGAGGCGGTCGAGCCGCCTCCCGGGGCGGACCGGCCGGGGGTCGGCGGTCGAAGCATGGCGTGTCGTGAGCACGGGCGATCACCTTCGCTGGCGCGGTTCCTTGCAGGTTCCTTGCAGGTTTCTGGCAGGTGCCTGGCAGGTCGTGCGCGAAAGGCTAGGCCGCCGCCCGGGGGAGCCGCGCTGATCTGGATCAACCGGCCGCGCTATGCCGCGGCCGTGGACCCTCACCCGCCGCGACGGGCACGGGGTGGGAGCGGCACGGTCTCGCCGTCCCCGCCGGCGATGGTGGCGAGGACGAGCGCGTCGTCCACGAGCACGTCGCCGCCGGGCCGGGGCTCGGCTGCCGCCGGCGCATCCGGCTCCAGCCTGGCGTAGACGGCGCTGCCGTGCGCGAGCAGGCGCGCGAGGCGCCGCGCACGGGCGGATTCGGAGCGCCCGTCGACCGAGACGTAGCGGTCGATGCGGGTGCCGATCATCGCCGCGAAACGCGCGTCGACCTCCGCGAAGCTGAGCGGGCGCTTGCGGTTCCCGCCGTCGTAGAAGATCGCGCGATTGGCCCGTGCGGCGGCGGCGAAGGTCTCGGCGGCGGCGGCCTCGGGGCTCTCGTCCTTGAGCGCGAGAAAGCGCTCCGCGCCGCCCGGGCCGAGGAAGTGGGCGATGTAGACCTCGTGCGGGGCGAGCCCCCGCCCGAGCGTCGCCTCGATGCGCGCGCGGTCGCGGGCGAGCATCTCGCCGGCCATGAGGCCGGACAGCAGCGGATCGCGGCGCAGCGCCAGGATCTCGGCGCGCCGCGCCTCGTCCTCGACGACGTAGCGCCCGTCGGCGTTCTGGGCGATGTCCGCGGCCTCGGCCGCGAGCCCGTGATCGGCGCCGAAGGCGTGGACGACCTGCAGCCAGGTCTGCTCGATGAATTGGAACAGGCCCTCCGCCGAGGATGTCCCCGCGCCCACCGCCGGGCGCAGGCTCGATTCCTTGTCGGCGAGGGCCAGCATGAAGACGGGGTCCGCGCCGGTGCGCGCGGCTGCGGCGCGCACGGCGGTGACGATCCAGCGCTCGACGCGCATGGCGCCGAAGCGGACGGTGCGGGTCTCGCTCCAGAGCGCGCGCCCGAGCGTCTCGATCTTCGCCTTCGCCGCCACCGGCGCCGCGCGCGCCACCCGGGCGGCGAGACCGGCGTGCGTCGCCTGGGGCGTCGCGGCGGCGAGATGCGAGCGCAGCGCATCGAGGCCGGCGGAGGCGAGGGCGAGCGGCGCGAGCCCGGAGACGCAGCAGGGGCCTGTGCTCGCGATCGCCGTCGCGAAGCCGGCGATCGGCGCGCGCGCGCCGTCGACGACGAGGAGATTGGCGGCGAGCCCGATGACGAGCACCGCGGCGATGCGGCGGGCGGGGCGCACGGCCCCGACGGCGCCGAACGCATCGACCGGCCGGGAACTCATCCGGCTCGATCCCGTTGCAGACTGACCCACCTTCGTGGAGCCGCTCGCGGCAGTGCCCGCGGACGCGAAGACTCGCGCCGTGATCGCCTGCGTCATTCCACCCCTCGACGAATGCGCGCCTCGATTCGGGCGCTCCTGATCGGTGAGGCACGCTTCACCTCTCAATCCGGCGGCAATGGGTCAGCGTGACCGTTGCAGCGTGCGACGGTCCGCCGCGTCATCGAAAAGCCGCGGATCGCCGGTACGCCTCTCCGAAGTCGCGGAGCGCCTGTGGCGAACCGTTGCGCGCCGCAGGCGCGTACTCGACGTCCTCGCGGAAGATGCGCTCGCGGAAGGGGAGAAGCAGGTCATGATGGCGGACACCGTCGCTCTCGCGCCCTCCGTCCGCGCGCCGTCGTCCGACGGGGCCGGCGCCGTGCGCCCGCCTGCTCGTTTCAACGTCTTCATGCGCCGCGATGCGCAGGAGCTGCGCTGCGCCGTCCCCGAGGATCGCGCGGTCCCCGCGTTCATCGACGCGCAGGACTGGGCTTTCGTCGGGCGCCTCGACGGCGAGACGCCCGCGCCCCGCGGCTTCGACACCCGTGCCGCCGACGTGCTGGCGCGCTGGAACGGGTTCTACCTGTTCGAGGCCTGGGAGCGCCGCGACGGCCCGTGACGCGCGCCGATCGGGCGACGCCTTCCGGGACGAGGGGGAGGGAGTGCGCCTCTCCGCCGCCCGTCCGACGTCGACCGATGCGCACTCCTCATGTGCCGTCGACGTTCTGCCGTCGACGGCCCCATCCGGCGGGGGACGGCGGGGGCCTGCGTCTTGTTCCGCGCGCCCGCCACGCCTATGGTCCGCGCGCCGCCGGACCGAACGGAGTGATGCGCGCGTGGCCATTGCCAGCATGACGGGTTTCGCCCGCGAAGCGGGGACGACGGGCGCCGCCGCGTGGGCGCTCGAGGCGAAGTCGGTGAACGGGCGGGGCCTCGACGTGCGCCCGCGCACGCCGCCGGGCTTCGACGCGATCGGCGAGGAGGCCCGCCGCGTGCTCTCGCAGGCGTTGACCCGCGGCCAGGTCCAGCTCTCGCTGACGCTCCAGCGCGCCGCCGGCGCCGCGAAGGTGCGGGTGAACCGCGAGGTCCTCCAAGGGCTGCTCGATGCGCTCGCGGACGTGAGGGTGCCGGACGGCATCGCCCCGGCCTCCCTCGACGGGCTGCTGGCCGTGCGCGGCGTGATCGAGCTCGACGAGGACGAGGCCGCGCCGAGCCCCGAGGCGCTGGAGACGGACCTGCGCGCGGCCTTGCCGCGGCTCGCCGAGGCGCTCGCCGCCGCGCGCCGGGAGGAAGGTGCGGCGCTCGAGGCGGTGATCGAGGGCCACCTCGCCACGATCGCCGATCTCGTCGCGCAGGCGGAGGCGCACCCTGGCCGCTCCACCGAGGCGATCCGCGCGCGGCTGTCGTCCCAGGTCGCTGCGCTCGTCGAGGCGCATGTCGGGCTCGACGCGGCACGCCTCCATCAGGAGGCCGCGCTGATCGCCACCCGTGCCGACATCCGCGAGGAGCTCGATCGGCTCGCCGCCCACGTCGCCCAGGCGCGCTCGCTGCTCGCCGAGGGCGGCGCCGTGGGCCGCAGGCTCGACTTCCTCGCCCAGGAATTCGGTCGCGAGGCCAACACCCTGTGCGCCAAGGCGAACGATGTGGAGCTCTCGCGGATCGGGCTCGCGCTCAAGCACGTCGTCGACCAGCTGCGCGAGCAGGTGCAGAACGTGGAGTGACGAGATGGGATCGCAGATCGACGGCCGCGACGATGTCCCGAGCGAGATCGCTCGGTCGCGACGCGGAGTCATGCTCATCATCGCCTCGCCCTCCGGCGCGGGGAAATCGACGCTGTCTCGGCTGCTGCTCCAGACCGACAAGTACATCACCATGTCGGTCTCGGTGACGACCCGCCCGCGCCGTGCCTCCGAGGTCGACGGCGTGCACTACCGCTTCATCTCCGAGCGGGATTTCCTGCTGATGCGCGAGCGCGACGAGCTGCTCGAGCACGCGCAGGTGCACGGCAACTACTACGGCACGCCCCGCGCGCCGGTGGAGGCCGCGCTCGCGCAGGGGCGCGACATCCTCTTCGACATCGACGTCCAGGGGACGCTGCAGCTCTACGAGACGATGCGGCCGGACGTTGCGAGCGTCTTCATCCTCCCGCCCTCCATCGCCGAGCTGGAGAAGCGCCTCGCGCGCCGCGCCGAGGACGACCACGCCACCATCCGCCGGCGCCTGCGCACCGCTCTCGGCGAGATCGAGCGCTGGCGCGACTACGACTACGTGCTCGTCAACGACGACCTGGAGCGCACCTTCCACGACCTCGAGGCGATCCTCAAGGCAGAGCGCGTGCGCCGCACGCGGCGCGAGAACCTCGAGCCGCTGGTCGGCACGTTGACGCGGGACCTCGCCGAGGTGCTTTCGGGAGAGGCGTGACGCGAGGGTGGTGCGCGAAGTCCGCCACGCCGCTCGTTCGAGGCCGGGACGATGCGGGACGCGATCAAACCCCTAAAGGGAGCGGAGACGTCGGCGTCCGTGGCGCTCAGGCGACGGCGCCGGCGGCGCCGCGATTGAAGCCGCCCTCGTCGCCGGTGGCGTGCGCGCGCCGCCGGTCCTGCGCGGCGACGAGCCGTTCCATCTTGCGCAGGTCGGCGGCGCCGAGCGACATGGCGGCGTCGACCCACATCTCGACGATGTCCACCATCTCGGTGAAGGCGAGCGGCCGGGCTCGCCGCGCCGCGGCGTACATGGCGGCGTGGGCGTTGTGCCGCTTGCGATTGCGGACGATGTACGCCTCGACCGCGGCCGCCCCCTCGCCGGGGTCGGCGAGGACGTCGACGAGGCCGAGCTCCGCGAGCTCCTCCGCGTCGTAGAGACGGCCGCTCTCGATCATCTCCCGCATCGCGCGACCGGGCAGCTTGCGCGAGAGGAACGAGTAGGCGCCCATTCCGGGGAAGAGATTGAACAGCACTTCGGGGAAGCCGCACTTGGTGCCGCGCTCGGCGACGACGACGTCGCACGACAGTGCCGCCTCGAAGCCGCCTCCGAGCGCATCCCCCTGGACGAGCCCGATCGTGACGATCGGCAGGCCGTAGTTCTCGTGGTTCGCGTAGACGACCTCGATGCACGAGCGCGCATAGGCGGAGAGCCCGGCGCGGTCGCCGGCCTTGATGCAGGCTCCGAAGAGAGCGAGGTCACCGCCGAGGTTGAACACGCCGGGATGGCGCGAGCCGACGACGAAGTAGCGGAACGGCGGCGTTCCACCCTCGGGCGTCGCGGCGAAGAGGTCGACCAGCGAACGCTGCATCGCCTGAAGCCCACGGAGCAGGCCGGGCGTGTACGACGGGCGGCCCGTCGGAGCCATCGTGCACCAGTAGGTCTCGCTCTGCGGATCGAGCCGGACGGAGACCTCCTCGAAGCGGTCGGCGGCGACCCGCAGGTGCGCCGGGAGCCCCGCGGCGGCCTTGAGGCCATCGAGCGCCTCCAGCGGGGACAGGCGCCGGTTGGCAGCAGGGCGACGCCAGGAGCCGCGGGCGATCGGCAGATCGCGACCGTCGCGCCCCTCGCGTTGCTCCAGGGCCTCGAAAAGCTCGCCCATCGGCTCGGCGCTGCCGAGCACCGCGCGGAAATCCATGATCTGCCTCATCTCGGTGACCGCGCCGTGCGGGGCGCCGTTCCGTCCGTCCGATCGCAACTAACCATAGCCGCCCCTAAACGGAAACCGCTAGAATGCGATCGAAACCGGAAAGGTTTCGTTAGGGTTAATCAGGCGTCCCGAGACCATTGCCAACAATTAAAAGCTGCCGATCGCCACTTGTCAAATGAAACACGTATTTTTCCATAGCGCGCAACGCCCGCGGATACGTGCGGCCACCACGCGAGCGTGGCGGCGCTTGAGGCTGCCGCGGACGTCGTCCCGCCGCTGCGCGCAATTGTCGCGCTCAGCCCGGTGCCGCAGCGCAATGCGCGCCGGACGGGGCGGCGCCCGATCCGAGCGCCGCGGGGGGCGGCGCGCGGAACGGATCGAGGGGGCGGCTCGCCCCGATGTCGAGGGCCACGAGGAGCGCGAACGCGGCGATCAGCGCGAGCCCGACGGTGCGACGTTGCGGCATGACGCTCGCCCTCCCTCTCAGCGCGCCGGCTCGAGCCCGGCGGCGGGCCGCGGCGCGACCTGCAGCCAGGCGAGCAGGCGCACGCCCAGGATCGATCCCACGAAGGCCGCCGCGAACCAGGCCCAGCCGTGCAGCGAGCCGGTCGCGATGCCCGAGAAGAAGGCGCCGACGTTGCAGCCGAAGGCGAGCCGCGAGGCGTAGCCCATCAGGAGCGCCGCCACGACGATGCCGACGACGAGCCGCGGAGCCGGCCGCGCCGGCGGCGCATCCATCACCCTGCGCCAGCGCGCGGCGATGAAGGCGCCGGCGACGAGCCCGAGGTTCGTGAGCGAGGTCACGTCGGTGAGGATCGAGGAGGCGAGCCGCTCGGCATTGCCGGGCGCGGCCCAGAACGCCGTCTGCGAGAGGTCCGCCCCGGCGGCGGTCGCGACCTTCGCGCCCCACAGGCCGAGCCCGTAGACGATGCCCCAGGGCTGGCCGGCGACGACGAGGTTCAGGATCGCGAGGCCGGCGAGCAGCGCCGCCGCGAGGAAGAGCCGCCCCTGCGGCAGGCGCGCGCCCTTCTCGGCCCGCACGCCCACCACGACCGCCACCGCCGCGAGGCCCGCGAGCGTCGCCGCGAGAGCGCCCTCGGCTCCGAGGAGGCCCGGGAGCGTCAGCACGGGCAGCGAGGCGAGGCTCGTCCACCAGGCGAGATGCAGCGTGCCCAGGAACGAGCCCACGATGAAGAACAGGAGGGCCAGCGCCCCGAGCGCGTTGCCCGAGCCGGCGTTGACGAGCGTCCCCGAGCCGCATCCCATGACGATCTGCATGCAGGCGCCGAAGACGAAGGCCCCTGCGATCATCGCGGCCCCGACGGGCGCATGCGCACCCATAAGCTCGCCCGGCGCCGCCGCGAGCAGCGGCAGCGCGACCGCGGCGGTGAGCCCGATGGCGAGGAGCTGCGCCATGACGCCCCGCCCGTCGCGGCGCGTGAGGAGCGCCTTCCACGGCCCGGCGAAGCCGAAGCGCAGGCCCTCGAGGGTCAGCCCGAAGCCGACGCCGACGAGGAACAAGATGGCGAAGCGCAGGCCCACGAAGAGCGCGAGGAACGCGGCGACGACGAGGGCGAGGAGGACGAGGCCCGTGCGCGTGAGGAGCATGAGGAAATCTCCGTCTTGGACGGCGCTGGCGGAAACGGCCGAGGCCCGCCTGCGATCGGCGGGCCTCGTGCGTGGAGAGAGCGTGCCGAACGCCGCGTCAGAGGACGTTCGCCAGCCACTGCCGCGTGGACATGATCAGCCACTCGATGCGGCCGGGCTCGTTGTCGAGGGCGCGGCCGGAATTCGACCACTCGACCACGCTCTCGGGATAGAGCTTCACGCCCTCGATCCCGGCGAGCTCGGAGAGCGCGAACCAGTTCGTCGCCGCCCAGTGCCCCGTGTTGCAGAAGGACACGAGGGTCGCGCCGTCGGCGAGCCCGGCGCTCTGCGCGATCGCGCGGGCGCGCTCGGCGTCGACCACGAGCGGCCCGCCGTCGACGAACCACGAGGCGTGGCTGAAGTTCTCCGCCGTCGGCAGCGTGCCGGGGCGCGCTGCGGCGCCGTGCCAGAGCTCGCCGAGGAAGAAGGGCTCGGGCCGCGCATCGACGAGGGTGGCGTCGCCGCGCGCGACTGCCGCCTCGATCTCGTGCGCGCCCGCCCGCCATGCGTCGGAGAGGACGGCGTCGAAGATGGTGGGATCGGGGCGCACGGGCTCCGTGGAGAGCCCGCGCCCGGAGGCGACCCATCCGCTCACGCCGCCGTTGAGGATGGCGATGCGCTCGACGCCGAGCGACTTCAGGGTCCAGTAGACCCGGGCCGCGGAGCCGAAGTCGGAGGAATCCGATCCCTGGTGCACGATGACGACCGGCGTCGCCTCGTCGATGCCGCTCTCGCCGACGAGGACGGAGAGGAGCGCGGGCTCGGGGAGCGCACCGGGATTGTCGGTGGGCCCGCGCCATTGCGTATAGGGGGCGTTGACGGCGCCGGGGATGTGCCCCTCGGCGAACGCCACGGCGGCGCGGATGTCGAGGACGACGGGATCGACCGTCTCCTCGAGCACGGCGAGCCGCGCGGGATCGACGAGCCTGTCCCAGTCGTCCTGCGCGAGGGCGGGGGCGGCGACGGCGATGCCGGCCAGGAGCGCGAGGCCCGCCGTGGCGGCGCGGGCGACGGAGCGGAGCGTGTGGACGGTCATGCGGACCTCCTCGGGAAAGCGACGTCGGCGCCGTATATAGGCACCTATTCCCGCGTTGTCACGCAAATTCTCTTATTTTACATTTTTGTGTGTATTTTGGCCCCGGAACCGCCACGCCACCCCTCCCGTTCTCTCGTCGACAGACTCTCACGAAAAGACGGAACACAGCTCCCATGGCCGACTTTCTGCGCATCCTCATCGCCATCCTGCTGCCCCCGCTGGGCGTCTTCCTGCAGGTGGGCCTGCGGGGCCCCTTCTGGCTCAACATCCTGCTGACGATTCTCGGTTACATCCCCGGGATCATCCACGCGGTCTGGGTGATCGCGAAGTACGGCCCTAGCGCGGAACAGCGAGCGAGATCGTGATCCGGGCGTCGTCGAGCGCAAAGGAGATCCCGCCCTGCGCGAATGCGCCGCGGACGCGCTCGACATTCGCCGCGCTGGAGCGCAGCGGCCCGCGCGTGGGGTCCTCCATGCGCTGGATCGTCGGCAGCGAGACGCCGGCGCGCGCCGCCAGATCGGCCTGCGTCCAGCCCACGAGGTCGCGCCCCGCCTTGATCATCCCACAGGTCAGCATCGGCTCGTCCACCCCGCATCGGCAGCGATAATCGCCTCGGAAGCTGGCGCGGCGCTGACCGTCTGGCCGCCGCCACGCTCTCGACCGCCGTCCGCGGCTCGTCTATCCAGGGCTTCCGAGAGGACACGGGCGATCCGGGAGCGGCATCGGATGCGGACGATCGAGGACCCGCGCGGGCGCATCGAGCGGCTCGAGGTGGAGATCGCGGCGCTGGAGGAAAGCGCCGAACGCTGCGGCAAGGTGATGCTCGCCGCCCGCATCGGCATCCTCGCAGGCATCGTGATCCTTGCCGCGGCCTTCCTCGGGCTCGTGCGGCTCGGCGGCCTCGCCTTCGTGCTCAGCGTCTCGGCGATCCTGATCGGGATCGTGCTCTTCGGCTCGAACCGCTCCACCCGCGACGCCCTGCGCGCCGACATCGCCCGGCGCCGCGAGGCCCGCGACGCGCTCATCGACGCGATCGATCCACGCGAGGTGGGCGAGGGCGGCTAAAGCTCCACCCCGTCCACCTCCCGGGCGAGCCGGCCGACGATCGTCTCGATGCGGGGCAGGTGCGGGTGGATGGCGAGCGCGCGCTCGAAGCTCTCGAGCGCGCCGCGCTCGTCGCCGGCCTGCATGAGCAGGTTCCCGAGCCCGGCCCAGGCGGCGAAATGGCGTGGCTCGAGCGATACGACCCGATAGATGTCCGCGATCGCCGAGACCGGGTCGTCGAGCATGGTGAAGGCGATCGCCCGGCGGTTCCAGGCCTCGGCCCAGCCCGGCTCGATGACGAGGACGCGGTCGATCAGCTCGATGGCGAGCGCGGGGTCGCGGGCGCGCATCGCCTCGCGGGCGCGATTCATCAGGAGGTCGGCCGTGGGCGAGCCGGATTCGAGCCAGCGGCGCTGGATCAGCAAGGCGACGCCCCGCGCCTCCGCGGCGCTCTCGGTCTGCGCGAGACGCGCGAAGAGCTGGTCGATGCGCCCGTCGGTCGCGGTCTCGGTCGAGTGAGGTGCGCGGGACCCGCCGTCCTGCGCGCGCGCGTCCGGTGCCGCCGCGACGAGCACGGCGGCGAGGCCGCAAGCGAGGAGCGAGATACGGAAACGACGCATGCCGGATGATCGCCTCATCCGGCATGCGTCGTCAATCGTGTCGGCCCGCGCCCGCCTGCGACCGAAAGCGGCGGGGCTCGCGGCGCCGGCTCGCGCCTCAGCCCTGGCGGGCCTTGAAGCGCTTCTGCGTCTTGTTAATGATGTAGACGCGGCCCTTGCGACGCACGATGCGGTTGTCGCGGTGGCGCGTGCGCAGGGACTTCAGCGAGTTGCGGATCTTCATGGTATGCTCTCCTCGGCGCGGTTCGCGCCCGACGCCGCCTGCGAGGGTCTCGAACGTCCGCATCGCCGAAGGCGACGTCAGAGACGCGAGAACCGCCCGCACGCGGCGCCCGCGTGACGTTGGAGGGGGCAATAGCCGGAACGCGCGCGCGGGTCAACGCCCGCGCAGGCGCATCCGGCACTTGACGCCCCGCCCGCCAGGCGCTTGATCAGCGCGACGCGCGAAACCGCCGAGGGACCGATGACCGACCTGACCGTGCTCGAACGCGACATCCTCGCCCGCATCGAGGCCGCGACCGACGAAGCCGCGCTCGAGGGTGTGCGCGTGTTCGCGCTCGGCAAGAAGGGCGTCGTCTCCGAGCGGCTGAAGTCGCTGGGCGGCATGACGCCCGACGAGCGCAAGACGCTCGGCCCGCAGATCAACGGCCTGCGCGACGCCGTCCAGGGCGCGATCGCCGCGCGGAAGGTCACGCTCGAGGAGGCGGCGCTCGCCGAGCGCCTCGCCGCCGAGCGCGTCGACGTGACCCTCCCGGTGCGCGAGAGCCCCGAGTCGCGCGGGCGCATCCACCCGATCAGCCAGGTCATCGACGAGCTCGTGGCGATCTTCTCCGACATGGGCTTCTCGATCGCCGAGGGACCCGACGTCGAGACGGACTACTACAACTTCACCGCCCTCAACTTCCCCGAGGGCCATCCCGCCCGGGAGATGCACGACACGTTCTTCATGCGCGAGGACGCGCAGGGCGCGCGCAAGCTGCTGCGCACCCACACCTCGCCGGTGCAGATCCGCACCATGGAGAGCGTCGCGCCCCCGATCCGGGTGATCATCCCGGGGCGCACCTACCGCCACGATTCGGACCAGACCCACACCCCGATGTTCCATCAGGTCGAGGGGCTCGTGATCGACAAGGGCGCGACGCTCGCCAACCTCAAGTGGATCATCGAGGAGTTCTGCAAGGCGTTCTTCGAGATCGAGAACGTCAAGATGCGCCTTCGCCCGTCCTTCTTCCCCTTCACCGAGGTCTCGGCGGAGGTCGACATCCAGTGCGACCGCTCGGGCGGCGAGATCCGCTTCGGCGAGGGCAACGACTGGCTCGAGATCCTGGGCTGCGGCATGGTGCACCCCAACGTGCTGCGCAATTGCGGCCTCGATCCCGACGTCTACCAGGGCTTCGCCTGGGGCATGGGCATCGACCGCATCGCCATGCTGAAATACGGCATCCCGGACCTGCGTGACATGTTCGAGGCCGACAAGCGCTGGATCGAGCACTACGGCTTCCGCCCGCTCGACCTGCCGACGCTGGCCGGTGGGCTGTCGAGCTGAGGGCGCGAGCACACGAGGCGCGGCCATGACGGACGAGGAGATCAGGCGGCTCGTCGAGCCCATCCTGCGCAGGCATCTCGGGCCCTTCGGCTTCGAGACGGCGGAGGTCGTCTCGGGCCGGGACCACGACGGGGACCCGGCGATCTTCGTGCGGGCGCATTACCGGCCGAGCGACCCGAGGACGGCGGGCAAGGCGCGTATCCACGCCTCCATCGCGATCGCGGACGCGCTGTCCGAGCGTGGCGAGGACCGCTATCCTTACCTTCGGCATCTCATTCCGGACGCGGAAGTCAGCCCATGACGCCCGCCGATCTCATCGCGACCGCGCGGACCCTGGTCCGCGGGAGGCGGGGGCGGCCGCGGCAGGCCAACCTGAAGCGCGCCGTCAGCACCGCCTATTATGCGACGTTCCACGCGGTCGCACGGATCTGCGCGAACGCCCTCGTGGGCGCGTCCAAGGCACGGACCGACGCCTGGGTCCTGACCTATCGCGGCCTCCAGCACGGCTTCGCCAAGGACGTGCTCGCGCGTCGGGACACCCGCGCCATGCACGGGGGCGTGCACGAGTTCGCGAGCGCCTTCGTGCTGCTCCAGGAGATGCGGCATCAGGCCGACTACGATCCACGCGCGAGCTTCACGCCCGCGGAGGCGATCGCGGCCATCGACGATGCCGAGAGCGGCATCGCCGCCCTCGCGGCCGTCCCCGCCGCCATCCGCCTCGACCTCGCCGCCCGCCTCCTCTTCAAGCCCCGGCCCTGACCGGCGCCACCCGCGACACGAACGGATCCGACCGATGAAGCTCACTCTTTCCTGGCTGAAGGAGCATCTCGAAACCGCCGCCACCCTCGACCAGGTCGCCGAGACGCTCACCCGCATCGGCCTCGAGGTGGAGGCCGTGGACGACCGGGCGAAGGCGCTCGCGCCCTACCGGATCGCCTCCGTGCTCTCCGCCGAGCAGCACCCCAATGCCGACCGGCTGCGGGTCTGCACGGTCGATCTCGGGGACGGCGCGCCGCCCACCCAGGTCGTCTGCGGCGCCCCCAACGCGCGCGCCGGCATGAAGAGCGTGTTCGCCCCGCCCGGCACCTACATCCCGGGCAAGGACATCACCCTCGGCGTCGGCGTCATCCGCGGCGTCGAGAGCGCCGGCATGCTCTGCTCGGAGGCGGAGCTCGGCCTCTCGGAGGACCACGACGGCATCATCGACCTGCCGCAGGAGGCCCCGACGGGTCAGGCCTTCGCGGCCTATGCGGGCCTCGACGACGCCGTGATCGAGATCGGGCTCACCCCCAACCGCTCCGACTGCGCCTCGATCCGCGGCATCGCCCGCGACCTCGCCGCCGTCGGGCTCGGCGCCCTCAAGCACGTGCCCGAGCCGACGCTCGAGGGGGCGTTCGATCTGACCGTGACGGTCGTGCGGGACCTGCCGGGCGAGGAGCACCTGTGCCCGGCCTTCGGCCTGCGGCTGGTGCGCGGCGTGCGCAATGGCCCGTCTCCCGCCTGGATGCAGCGCCGCCTCAAGGCGATCGGGTTGCGCCCGATCAACGCGCTCGTCGACATCACGAACTACATGACCTTCGACCGCGGCCGCCCGCTCCACGTCTTCGACGCGGACAAGGTCCGGGGGAATCTCGTCGTGCGCAAGGCGCGCGCGGGCGAGAGCCTGCTCGCGCTCGACGGGCGCACCTATGCCCTCGACGAGAGCGTCGTCGTCATCGCCGACGACGACGGCCCCGAATCGATCGGCGGCATCATGGGCGGCGAGCACACCGGCTGCGACGAGGGCACGACCAACGTGCTGATCGAGTCCGCCCTGTGGGACCCGCGCGACATCGCGCGCACGGGCCGCAGGCTCGGCATCGTCACGGACGCGCGCTATCGCTTCGAGCGCGGGGTCGACCCCAACGACACGCTGCCGGGCCTCGACATCGCCACGCGGCTCGTGATGGACCTGTGCGGCGGCGAGCCGTCGACGCGCATGCTCGCGGGCGCCATCCCCGACACGAGCCGCATCATCACCTTCCCTTGGAGCGAGACGAAGCGGCTCTCGGGCCTCGACGTGCCCCAGGCGGAGGCGAAGGTGATCCTCCAGGAGCTCGGCTTCCATCTCTCCGGCTCGGGCATGGGCGACAGCGTCAAGGTGCTGCCGCCGTCCTGGCGCCCCGACATCGAGGGCAAGGCCGATCTCGTCGAGGAGATCGTGCGCATCGCCGGCATCGACCGGATCGAGTCGCGCCCGCTGGCACGCGACCGCGGCATCGCCAAGCCCGTGCTCACCCTCGTCCAGAAGCGCACGCGCTCGGCCAAGCGCACGCTGGCGGCGCGCGGCATGCTCGAGGCCGTCACCTGGTCGTTCATCGCCAAGGAGCAGGCGCTGCTCTTCGGCGGCGGCGATCCCGCGCTCGAGGTGGCGAACCCGATCGCGTCCGACCTCTCCGACATGCGCCCCTCGCTGCTGCCCGGGCTGATCCGCGCCGCGCAGCGCAACGCCGATCGCGGCTATCCGGACGTGGCGCTGTTCGAGGTCGGCCAGTGCTTCCGCGACGACACGCCCGCGGGCCAGACCGTGCGCGCCGCCGCCGTGCGCCGCGGCACTGCGCGGCTCGAGGGTGCCGGCCGCCACTGGGACGGCGGCGCGCGGACCGTCGACGTCTTCGACGCCAAGGCCGACGCGCTGGCGCTGCTCGCCGCGCTCGGCATGCCGGTCGGCTCGCTCCAGATCGTCGCAGGCGGGCCGGCCTGGATGCATCCCGGGCGCTCCGGTCGCATCCAGCTCGGGCCCAAGGCCGTGTTCGGCCATTTCGGCGAGCTGCATCCCTCCGTGCTGAAGGCGCTCGACGCCAAGGGGCCGATCGTCGCCTTCGAGATCGACCTCGAGACGCTGCCCGCCCCGAAGCTGAAGCCGACGAAGGCCAGGCCGCCGCTCGCGCTCTCCGGCTTCCAGCCGCTCACCCGCGATTTCGCCTTCGTGGTCGACGCCGGCGTCGAGGCGGCGGCGATCGTGCGCGCGGCGCAGGGCGCCGACAAGGCGCTCGTCACCGACGTCGCCGTCTTCGACGTCTACGAGGGCGAGCGCGTGGAGGCGGGCAAGAAGTCGGTCGCCATTGCCGTGACGCTCCAGCCGCGGGAGAAGACGCTGACCGACACGGAGATCGAGGCGATCTCGCGGAAGATCGTCGGCGAGGTCGGCAAGAAGACCGGGGCCGTCCTGAGGACGTGAGACGCCGGGCACGAGGGCGAACGGTGGCGCGATCCCCGGACGGGACGCGCCGCTTTCCCCTCGCGCGGCGGCGGCGGGTGCGCTAGAAGCGCGCCGTCCCCGCTCGACCACCGGATCCGCGCCATGGCCACGCCCGTCTCCCCCCTCGCCCCCGCGACACTCCCGACGCTGCCCGAGCTCGCGGGCGTGCGCCTCGCGACCGCCGCGGCGGGCATCCGCTACCGCGGCCGCACGGACGTGCTCTGGGTCGGGCTCGACGCCGGCACCGCGGTGGCGGGCGTGTTCACCCGCTCGAAGTGCCCTTCCGCCCCGGTCGACTGGTGCCGCGCGAACCTCGCGGGCGGGGCGGCGCGGGTGCTCCTCGTCAATTCCGGCAATGCCAACGCCTTCACCGGCCGCAAGGGCGCGGACGCGGTGGCGCTCTCGGCCCAGATCGCCGCGCGCGCCGCCGGCTGCGCGCCCGCCGAGGTGTTCGTGGCCTCGACGGGCGTGATCGGCGAGCCCCTCGACGCGGAGAAGTTCGAGGGCGTGCTGCCCGAGTGCGTCGCGCGTGCCGAGGGCGGCGCGGCCGCCTGGGAGGCGGCGGCGCGGGCGATCATGACCACCGACACCTTCCCCAAGCTCGCGACCCGCACGGTCGTGCTCGACGGCGTGCCGGTGACGCTCAACGCCATCGCCAAGGGCGCGGGCATGATCCAGCCCGACATGGCGACGATGCTCGCCTTCGCCTTCACCGACGCGGCAATCGCCGCCCCCGTGCTCCAGGCGCTGCTCGCGGCGGCGACGGAGCGCTCGTTCAACTGCGTCACGGTGGACGGCGACACCTCGACCTCCGACACGCTCATCGCCTTCGCCACGGGAAAGGCGCCGATGGCGCCGATCGCGTCGGCGGACGACCCGCGCGCGGCCGTCCTCGGCGCGGCGCTGGAGGACCTGCTCGTCGAGCTCGCCCAGCTCGTCGCCAAGGACGGCGAGGGCGCGCGCAAGTTCGTGACGGTGCGGGTTTCGGGCGCGGTGGACGACGCCTCGGCGAGGCGCATCGCCTTCTCCATCGCCAACTCGCCGCTCGTGAAGACCGCGATCGCCGGCGAGGACGCGAACTGGGGGCGCGTCGTGATGGCCGTCGGCAAGGCCGGCGAGCCGGCGGACCGCGACCGGCTCTCGATCGCCTTCAACGGCGTGCGGGTCGCCCGGGAGGGCGCGCGCGACCCGGATTATTCCGAGGAGGCCGCCTCCGCGGCGATGCGCCGCCCCGACATCGAGATCGCGGTCGCCCTCGGCCTCGGCGATGGGGCGGCGCGGGTGTGGACATGCGACCTGACCAAGGCCTACGTCGAGATCAACGGCGACTACCGCTCCTGAGCCGCGCTTGCGCGCCGCGGCGCTTTGCGCCAAACACGAGCGCGAAGCGCCGCCCGGAGATCCCGCCTTGGCCACCAAGACCAGTTCCCGCAATCTCCTCACCGTCGTCTCGGTGATGATCCTCGTCGGCGTCGAGGTGTTCGGCGTCGCGCTCGCCGCCGGATGGGCCATCGCGGGGCTGTTCGAGCTCGGCGACACGGTGAGCTACGTGCTGATGGCGCTGTTCAGCGTGCTCGGCCTCTACCTCATGTGGGGCTTCTGGAAGAAGGCCGTCGAGATCGAGCCCGTCACGGGCTGACGCCTCCCCGCACGCTTGCTCCGGGCTCGAAAGGTTCGTATCTGAACCGGGCCGCCCGTGCGCCGTTCTCATCCTGGTGCAGCCATGCTTCGCATCGCCGGCCCGGGCCACCCGTGCGCGCGCCGGGACCGATGCGCCAGCCGAGGGAGTGAACGCGTGAGCGAGAACGACGCCCCGAAGACCGCGGCCGAGGAGACGGCGGAGAACCTCCCCCCGCGCGAGGCGATGGATTTCGACGTCGTCGTGGTCGGCGCCGGCCCCGCCGGGCTCGCGACCGCCATGCGGCTCAAGCAGCGCGCGGCGGAAGCCGGGGCCGAGGTCTCCGTCGTCGTGGTCGAGAAGGGCGCGGAGGTCGGCGCGCACATCCTCTCGGGCGCGGTCGTCGACCCGTCGGGGCTCGACGCCCTGGTGCCGGGCTGGCGCGACGATCCCGAGCGGCCCCTCGACACCGAGGTGACGAAGGACGAGTTCCTGTTCCTCGGCCCCGCCGGCGGCGTGCGGCTGCCGAACCTGTTCATGCCCTCCCTGATGTCGAACCACGGCAACTTCATCGGCTCGCTCGGCCGGGTCTGCCGCTGGCTCGCCCCGCGCGCGGAGGCGCTCGGCGTCGAGATCTACCCGGGCTTCGCCGCCTCGGAGGTGCTGGTCGAGGACGGCAAGGTGGTCGGCGTCGCCACCGGCGACCTCGGCATCGGCCGCGACGGGGAGCCCGGGCCGAGCTACACCCGCGGCATGGAGCTGCGCGCGAAGTACACGGTCTTCGCCGAGGGTGCGCGCGGCAACCTCGCCAAGCAGATGATCGCCCGCTACGGCCTGATGGAGGGCCGCGAGCCGCAGAAGTACGGCATCGGGGTGAAGGAGCTCTGGGAGGTCCAGCCCGAGAGGCACCGCGCGGGCCTCGTGCAGCACTCCTTCGGCTGGCCGCTCGACAACCGCACCGGCGGCGGCTCCTGGCTGTATCACTACGGCGAGAACCTCGTCTCGGTGGGATTCGTCGTGCACCTCAACTACGAGAACCCGACGCTGTCGCCCTTCGACGAGATGCAGCGCTTCAAGACGCATCCGATCATCGCCGAGACCTTCGAGGGCGCCAAGCGCATCGCCTACGGCGCGCGGGCCATCGTCGAGGGCGGCTGGCAGTCGGTGCCGAAGCTCTCCTTCCCCGGCGGCTGCCTCGTCGGGGACGCGGGCGGGTTCGTCAACGTGCCGCGAATCAAGGGCTCCCACAACGCCATGCTGTCGGGCATCCTGTGCGCCGACCACGTCTTCGAGGCGGTGCAGGCGGGACGCGGCCATGACGAGGTCGCCTCCTACGAGGAGGCCTGGCGCGCCTCCGCGGTGGGCGAGGACCTCTACCGCGTGCGCAACGTCAAGCCGATGTGGTCGCGGTACGGGACGGCGCTCGGCGTCGCGCTCGGCGGGCTCGACATGTGGACGCACCAGATCATGGGCTCGTCCTTCTTCGGCACGCTGCCCCACGGCAAGCCCGACCACGAGTGCCTGAAGCCGCTCTCGGAGGTGAAGCCGAAGAGCTACCCCAGGCCCGACGGCGTGCTCACCTTCGACAAGCTCTCCTCCGTGTTCCTGTCGAACACGAACCACGAGGAGGACCAGCCGAGCCATCTCGTGCTGCTGGACCCGAAGGTTCCGGTCGAGCACAACCTGCCGAAATACGGTGAGCCGGCGCGGCTCTACTGCCCGGCGGGCGTCTACGAGATCGTCTATGCCGATCCCGACGCGAGGACGGACCCGAAGTTCGTCATCAACGCCCAGAACTGCGTCCACTGCAAGACCTGCGACATCAAGGACCCGACGCAGAACATCCAATGGGTGACGCCGGAGGGCGGCGGCGGGCCGGTCTACCCGAACATGTGAGGTGGCGCGCGAGGCGCTGCTCGACGACGGCGGGATGGATATCCGCCGTCGTCGCCGCTCGTGCCGACGCGCGACCTGCGCCTCAGGAGGCCGGCATCGCCGTCTCGACGAGCTTGGCCCACAGCGAGACGCCGTACGGAATAGCCGCATCGTTGAAGTCGTAGGCCGGGTGATGGACGCCGGCGGTGTCGCCGTTGCCCATGAAGATGTAGGCGCCCGGCCGGCTCAGCAGCATGTAGGAGAAATCCTCCGCACCCATTTGCGGCGCGACCGTCCAGTCGACGGAGCGCTCGCCGCCGATCGCCTCGGCGACGCGGCCGAGGAATTCGGCCTCCTCGGCATCGTTGCTCGTCACGGGATAGCCGCGGCGATAGTCGACGCGGCCGGTGGCGCCATGCGCCGCGCAGACGCTTTCCACCACCTGGCGGATGCGCGCCTCGCACAGATCGCGCACGTCCTCGTCGAGCGTGCGGGTCGTGCCCTTGAGATGCGCCGTCTGCGGGATGACGTTGTAGGTGTCGCCCGTGCGGATCATGCAGATCGAGATCACCGCGCTCTTCAGGGGGTCGACGTTGCGCGCGACGATGGCCTGGAGCGCCGTGACGAGCTGGGAGACCACGAGCGCGGTGTCGACGCACTCGTGCGGGCGCGCCGCGTGGCCGCCCTTGCCCTCGACGTGGATGTCGAAATGGTCGGCCGCCGCCATCAGCGGGCCCGGGCGCAGCGCGAAGGCGCCGACGGGGATGCCCGGCATGTTGTGCAGGCCGTAGACCTTCTGGACGCCGAAGCGCTCCATCAGGCCGTCCTTGACCATGGCGTCGCCGCCGCCACCGCCTTCCTCCGCCGGCTGGAAGATCATCACGGCGGTGCCGTCGAAGTTACGCGTCTCGGCGAGGTACCTCGCGGCGCCGAGCAGCATGGCGGTGTGGCCGTCGTGGCCGCAGGCGTGCATCTTGCCGGGGGTCTTCGAGGCGTGCGGCAGGCCGGTGGCCTCGTCGATCGGCAGGGCGTCCATGTCCGCCCGGATGCCGATGACCCGGCCGCTCCCCGTCGCGCGGCCCTTGATCACCGCGACGACGCCGGTGCGGCCGATCCCCTCCACCACCTCGTCGCAGCCGAACTCGCGGCACTTCTGCGCGACGATGCCGGCCGTCCGGTGGACGTCGAACAGCAGTTCCGGGTTCTCGTGGAAGTCGCGGCGCCAGACGCCGATCTCGTCGGCCATCTCGGCGACGCGGTTGATCACGGGCATGGGATCGTTCCTCGGTGCGGGGCCGACGCCGTGCACGCCGGGCGGGCGTGGACGAACGACGACGGATCAGGTGCGACACAAGCAGACAGGCTCTCCCCCGGTCAATCGGCGCAATGGCCGCGTTCGCGCTGGGCGATCCTGCACATCGTCTCGTGCGAGTGGGTCACGTACGTGCGTGATTGCACAAGCCGACTGTGCAAGCCCGCGATTCGCGCCCGATCCGCGACGGCAGCAGGCCTCGCGCATCGCCCTCTCGGCCGGGGACGCCCGCACGCCCGCTCTGGACCGCGGCGCGAGCGGCGCACTAGGATGCGCCCGAGCCGGCGCCGATCTCGGGGCCGGGCACGCCCTCCGAGGCCCGCGCCAGACGGGTCCGCTCCAGTGGAGAACGACCGCTCATGACACATCGCACCTCGCTCCTGGCCGTGACGTCCGCCGCGCTGCTGTGCGCGACGGCGCTCTCGGCGTCGGCCGTCACGCTGCGCTACGCCAACCAGGGCGATCTCAAGTCGCTCGACCCCTACACGCTGAACGAGACGACGGCGAACGCCCATCTCGGCCACGTCTACGAGGGCTTGACCAAGCGCGGCCCGGATCTCGCGATCGAGCCGGGCCTGGCGGAGAGCTGGGAGATCCTCGACGACGGAAAGCGCTGGCGCTTCAACCTGCGCCAGGGCGTCACCTTCCAGAACGGCAACCCCTTCACCGCCGACGACGTGATCTTCTCCGCCGAGCGCGTGCGCGCCACGGGCTCGAACTTCCAGACGCGCGTCCCGGCGGACGCCGAGTTCGTGAAGGTGGACGATCACACCGTCGACGTCGTGCTGCAGACGCCCAACCCGATCCTGAACGCGCAATGGGACACCTGGTACATCATGGACCAGGAATGGGCGGTCGAGCACGGCATCGAGATGCCGACGCCCGCCTCGGCGGAGACGCCGAGCTACGCCGCGCTCAACGCCAACGGCACGGGCCCCTTCTCGGTGAGCATGCACCAGCCGGGCGTGCGTACGGTGTTCACGGCCAACGAGGATTGGTGGGGCGAGCCCCAGCACAATCTCGACGAGATCGTGTTCACGCCGATCTCCTCGGACGCGACCCGCGTCGCCGCGCTGCTCTCCGGCGAGGTCGACGTGATCGAGCCGGTGCCGATCCAGGACATCGAGCGCGTACGCGCCTCGGACCGTGCCGACGTGCTCACCGGACCTGAGCTGCGCACGATCTTCCTCGGCTTCGACCAGGAGCGTGACGAGCTCCTCTACTCCAACGTCGAGGGCGAGAACCCCTTCAAGGACCCGCGCGTGCGCGAGGCCTTCATGCGCGCCATCGACGCGAACTTGATCCGCGACCGCGTGATGCGCGGCCTGTCGACACCGTCCGCCCTGATGATCGCGCCGGAGCTCTTCGTGCACTCGGGCGATTTCGAGCGCACGGCCTACGATCCCGAGCGCGCCCGCGCGCTTCTCGCCGAGGCCGGCTACCCGGACGGCTTCGAGGTCGGGATGGACTGCCCGAACGACCGCTACGTCAACGACGAGGCGATCTGCCAGGCGGCGGTCTCGATGCTCGCGCGCGTCGGCGTGACGGTGAACCTCAACGCCCAGCCCAAGGCGCAGTACTTCGCCAAGGTGCTGAAGTCGGGCGGCTACGACACCTCGTTCTACCTTCTGGGCTGGACGCCGAGCAGCTTCGATTCGCACAACGTCCTCAACGACCTGCACGGCTGCCGCACCGAGGGCTCGCCCCGCGGCGAGACCAATCTCGGCGGCTACTGCAACGAGGAGGTCGACGCGCTGATCGAGCAGATCCTCGTCGAGACCGACGAGGAGACGCGCAACGCGCTGATCAAGCAGGCCTACGAGATCACGACGGGCGAGTTCGCCTACATCCCGCTGCACCAGCAGGCGCTCGCCTGGGGCGTGGCGGACGGCGTCGAGCTCGTGCAGCGCGCCGACAATCAGGTGCTGCTGTACTGGGCCCGCAAGGGCGAGTGATCGCCCGGTCCCACGAAGGGCGGCGGCGGAGCGACCCTCCTCCGCCGCCCGTCCTTTTCGTGCCATGCATCTCGAGCCGGTCCAGCCATGATCGCCTTCATCATCCGCCGCGCGCTCCAGGCGATCGGCGTTCTCGTCGCCGTGGGGCTGATCGCCTTCTCGATGTTCCGCTTCGCGGGCGACCCCGTGAACCAGCTCGTGGGCATCGACACGCCGGCGGCGGAGCGCGAGCAGATCCGCCAGTCCCTCGGCCTCGACGACCCCGTGGCGATGCAGTTCGCCCGCTACGTCGTGAAGGCTGCGCAGTTCGACTTCGGCATTTCCTACCAGTTCCGCCAGCCGGTTTCGGACCTCCTCGCCTCGCGTGCGCCGGCGACGCTCGAGCTCGCCATCGTGGCGACGATCTTCGCGCTCGTGGTCGGCATCCTGATGGGGGTCTATTCCGCGCTGCGGCGTGACACCGTGCTCGCCAAGCTGTTCCAGGCGGTGTCGCTCGTCGGCATCTCGCTGCCGACCTTCCTCATCGGCATTCTCCTGATCTACGTCTTCTCGGTGTCGCTCGGCTGGCTGCCCTCCTTCGGCCGCGGCGCCGTCGTCGATCTCGGCTGGTGGACGACCGGGCTGCTGACGCCCTCCGGCTGGGCGGCGATCGTCATGCCGGCGATCACGCTCGGCCTCTTCCAGATGACGCTGATCATGCGCCTCGTCCGGGCCGAGATGCTCGAGGTGCTGCGCACCGACTACATCCGCTTCGCCCGGGCGCGGGGCCTGACGAGCCGGGCCATCAACTTCGGCCACGCGCTGAAGAACACGCTCGTGCCGGTAATCACGGTCGCCGGCCTGCAGTTCGGCTCGGTCATCGCTTTCGCGATCATCACCGAGACCGTGTTTCAATGGCCGGGCATGGGGCTGCTCTTCGTCCAGGCCGTGCAGAACGTCGACATCCCCATCATGGCCGCGTACCTGATGTTCGTCGGCGCGATCTTCGTCGTCATCAACCTCGTCGTCGACATCCTCTACACGGTCGTCGACCCGCGCCTGCGCAGCTCCCTGCGCGCCCCGACCTGAGGAGCGGACAGGATGCGCAACCCCACCCCCGCCTCCAGCCTCGAGACCGAGGAGAAGGCCGCGATCGACAGGCAGCCGTCGCTCCTCGTCCGGGCGCTCGACAGCGATCTCGTGGCGAGCTTCGTGCGCTCGAAGCTCACGATCGTCGCCGCCGTCGTCACGCTCGCCTTCTTCCTGCTCGCCGTCTTCGCAGGCGCGATCGCGCCGCAGAACCCCTTCGACCCCGCCCAGCTCGACCTCCTCAACTCGCGCCTCCCGCCGATCTGGGCGGACATGGGCACGGCGCCCTACCTGCTCGGCACCGACGAGCAGGGGCGGGACATGTTCTCGGCCATCGCCTACGGGCTGCGGATCTCGCTCCTCGTCGGCTTCCTCGGGGTGATCCTCGCCGCCGGCATCGGCATCACGCTCGGCCTGCTCGCGGGCTATCTCGGCGGCATCGTCGATACCGTGGTGATGCGCATCGCCGACGTGCAGCTCACCTTCCCCGCGATCCTGATCGCGCTCCTCGTCGACGGTGTGGCGAAGTCGGTGCTGGGCGGCCAGCTCGACGAGGGCACGATCCTCGTCGTGCTCGTCCTCGCCATCGGCTTCTCCTTCTGGGTGCAGTACGCCCGCACCGTGCGCGGATCGGTGATGGTGGAGAAGAACAAGGACTACATCGCCGCCGCCAAGCTCATCGGCCTGCCCGCGCCGGTGATCATGGCGCGCCACGTCCTGCCCAACGTCACGGGGCCGGTGCTCGTGATCGCGACGATCAACCTCGCGCTCGCGGTGATCACCGAGGCGACGCTCTCCTTCCTCGGCTCGGGCATGCCCGAGACGATGCCCTCGCTGGGCACGCTGATCCGGATCGGGAACAACTACCTCTTCTCGGGCGAGTGGTGGATCGTCGCGTTCCCCGGCATCGCGCTCGCCGCGCTCGTGCTCGCCATCAACCTGCTGGGGGACTGGCTGCGAGACGCGCTCAATCCGAAGCTGCGATGAACGCGCGTTGCGTCGGGTGCGCGACGTCCCCTCGCCGAATTCCCCGGCCATTTGCTCCAAGTGCCCGTGACAACGCGACAACGGGCCTTCTATGATCCGCGCCATCGGTCGCGGCGCGCGGGAAAGAACGCGCCGGGCCACCACCAGGAGAGGACGATGTCAGCCACCCGCACCACCCTCGCCGCCGTACTCCTCGGCGCGACCTTCCTCACCGCGGCCTCCGCCGACGCCCAGACCCTGCGCTGGGCGCGCGTCGGCGACGCGCTCACGATGGACCCGCACGCGCAGAACGAGGGGCCGACGCACGCCCTCAACCACCACATCTACGAGACGCTCGTCGGCCGCGACCAGGCGGGCGAGATGATCGGCGTCCTCGCGACCGACTGGCGCATCGACCCCGAGAACGAGAACGCCTGGATCTTCGATCTGCGCGAGGGCGTCACCTTCCACAACGGCAATCCCTTCACCGCCGACGACGTGGTGTTCTCGATCGAGCGCGCCACCTCGCCGACGTCCGACATGAAGGGCCTGCACTCGACGGTGACCGGCGCGGAGAAGATCGACGACTACACGGTCCGCATCGTCTCCTCGGGCCCGAACCCGCTCCTGCCGAACAACCTCACCAACACGTTCATCATGGACGAGGAGTGGTCGGTCGAGAACGCGGTCGTCGAGCCGCAGGATTTCGCCGCCGGCGAGGAGACCTTCGCCGTCCGCAACACCAACGGGACCGGCCCCTACGTGCTCGTCTCGCGCGAGGCCGAGGTCCGCACCGTCCTGCGCCGCAACGACGATTACTGGGGCATCGACCAGTTCCCCGTCGGGCCGGCCGAGATCGTCTACACGCCCATCAGCGAGGCTGCGACGCGCGTCGCGGCGCTCCTGTCCGGCGAGGTCGACTTCGTGCAGGACGTGCCGGTGCAGGACATCGAGCGCCTCTCCAACGAGCCGGGCATCCGGGTCAACCTCGGCGTCGAGAACCGGGTGATCTTCTTCGGCATGGACGTGGGTTCCGACGACCTCGACACGGACGACGTGGAGGGCGCCAACCCCTTCGCCGACCTGCGCGTGCGCGAGGCCATGAACATGGCGATCAACCGCGAGGGCATCGCGCAGGTGGTGATGCGCGGCCAGGCCATGCCCGCCGGCATCATCTCGCCGCCCTTCGTCAACGGCTGGACGGAGGAGCTCAACGCCTACCCGCAGCCCGACGTCGCCGCCGCCCGTGCGCTGATGGAGGAGGCGGGCTACGGCGACGGCTTCACGGCGACGATGCACTGCCCCAACGATCGCTACCTCAACGACGAGGCGATCTGCCAGGCCGCCGTCAACGCGCTCGGCCAGATCGGCATCGACGTCAACCTCGTCTCGCAGTCGCGCTCGCTGCACTTCCCGCTCATCCAGCGCGAGCCGCCGGAGACGGATCTCTACCTGGTGGGCTGGGGCGTGCCGACCTTCGACTCGGAGTACATCTTCTCGTTCCTGTACCACACCCGCGACGGCGAGAGCCTCGGTACCTGGAACCCCACGGGCTACTCGAACCCGGAGGTGGACGAGATGATCAAGTCGCTCGCATCCGAGACCGACATCGCCGCGCGCGACGCCACGATCGCGGAGATCTGGGAGCAGGTGAAGGCGGACACGGTCTACATCCCGGTCCACACCCAGATGCTCTCCTACGCGATGCGCGAGAGCGTGGACATCCCGGTGGATGCCGAGAACCAGCCGAAGATGAAGTACATCGAGATGGCCGAGTGATCTCGGCCCGATCGACGCAACTCGGTCGGGAGGCGGCGTGCGCCGCCTCCCGACGCTCGCCCTCGTGACAACGGCGGATCGATGATCGCCTACATTCTCCGGAGCATGGCACAAGGCGTGCTCGTGCTTCTCGTCGTCGCCTTCATCGCCTTCTCGATGTTCCGCTTCGTCGGCGACCCCGTCGCCAACATGGTGGGGCAGGAGGCGACGCTGCAGGACCGCCAGGAGCTGCGCGAGCGGCTCGGCCTCGAGCGGCCGTTCCCGGTGCAGTTCGCCATATTCGTCGGCAACGCGGTGCAGGGGGACTTCGGCATCTCCTACCGCCAGGCCCGCCCGGTGTCGGAGCTCATGCGCGAGCGCCTGCCCGCGACGGTCGAGCTCGCCGTCCTGTCCGCGCTGTTCGCGACGGGGGTCGGCGTGGCGCTCGGCGTCTACGCCGCGATCCGACGCGACGGCTTCCTCGCCAACACGGTGATGACGGTCTCGCTGATCGGCGTGTCGCTGCCGACCTTCCTCATCGGCATCGGGCTGATCTACGTTTTCGCCGTGGAGTTGCGCTGGCTGCCGTCCTTCGGGCGCGGACAGACCGTGGCCATCGGATGGTGGACGACCGGCCTGCTCACCGAATCGGGGCTGAAATCCCTCGTCCTGCCGGTGCTGACGCTCGGCTTCTTCCAGCTGACCCTGATCATGCGGCTCGTGCGCTCCGAGATGCTCGAGGTCATGCGCGCGGACTTCATCCGCTTCGCCCGCGCCCGCGGCATTCCGGAGCGGACCATCGAGTACCGCCACGCGCTGCGCAACACGCTGATCCCGGTCGTCACCATCGCCGGTCTCCAGCTCGGCTCGATCATCGCCTTCGCGATCGTCACCGAGACGGTGTTCCAGTGGCCGGGGCTCGGCTCGCTCTTCGTCCAGGCGGTGCAGTTCGCCGACGTGCCGGTGATGGCCGCCTACCTCGTCTTCGTCGCGACGGTCTTCGTCACCATGAACCTCCTCGTCGACATCACCTACGTCCTGCTCGACCCGCGCCTGCGCGGCGGGCGGGCGCTCGCCAAGTGAGGGACCGGCCCATGCCCGAGGAGATCACGGATCGCGCCCGGCCGGTGGTGGACGGCGCGCACGGCCCGATTACCGGCGACGTCATCGCCACGCCCGCGGCCCGGATGGGCGTGCTCGCACGCGCCTGGGATTCGGACATCGCCTTCTCCTTCCGGCGCTCGCCCGTGACGATGGTCTCGGCGGTCGTCGCCCTGGTGATGATCATCGCGGCCGTGCTGGCGCCGTGGATCACGCCGCAGGACCCGTTCGACCCGGCGAGCCTGAACATGATGGACGGCTTCACGCCGCCCGGTGAGCCCAATGCCTTCACCGGCAACGTCTACATGTTCGGTACCGACCCGCAGGGGCGCGACATGTACTCCGCCGTGCTGCACGGCGCGCGGGTGTCGCTCATCGTGGGCCTCGCCTCGGTCGCGTTCTCGCTCACGGTGGGCGTGACGCTCGGGCTCCTGGCCGGCTATCTCGGCGGGCGCACGGAGGCGGTGATCATGCGCGTCGCCGACGTGCAGCTGTCCTTTCCCGCGATCCTGATCGCGCTCCTCGTCTTCGGCATCGCGCGCGGCGTCATCCCGCCGGCGCAGCAGGAGCAGGCGACGTTGTTCGTGCTGATCTTCGCCATCGGCATCTCCAACTGGGCGCAGTACGCCCGCACGGTGCGCGCGACGACGCTCGTGGAGAAGTCCAAGGTCTATGTGGACGCGGCCCGGCTGATCGGCCTCAAGCCCTTCGTGGTGATGGTCAAGCACGTCCTGCCCAACGTCACCGGGCCGGTGCTGGTGATCGCGACCATCAACCTCGCGCTCGCCATCATCGAGGAGGCGACGCTCTCCTTCCTCGGTGCCGGCATGCCGCCGACCCAGCCCTCGCTGGGCACCCTGATCCGCAGCGGCCAGCAGTTCCTGTTCTCGGGCGAGTGGTGGATCCTGTTCTTCCCGGGACTGGCGCTGGTGCTGCTGGCGCTCTCCATCAACCTGCTGGGGGATTGGCTGCGCGATGCGCTCAATCCGAAGCTGAGGTGAGATGGCGACCGCATGCGCGATCGCGATCCCATGCGAGCAATCCCGATGCGAAATAGCCTCATGAAACAGAGAGCCGTTCTCTCGATCTCGACCCCGCGAGCCTCGAACCGATGACCGACCCCGTCCTCTCCGTCCGCGACCTCCGGGTCGAGTTCCACACCCGCCGCGGCATTCTCAATGCCATCGACGGCGTGTCCTTCGACATCGCCAAGGGCGAGGTGCTCGGCGTCGTGGGCGAGTCGGGCGCCGGAAAGTCGGTGACCGGCTCCGCCGTCATCGGGCTCATCGACCCGCCCGGGCGCATCGCCGGGGGCGAGATCCTCCTCTCGGGCCAGCGGATCGACAACCTGCCGCCCGAGGAGATGCGCAAGGTGCGCGGCAAGCGCATCGGCATGATCTTCCAGGACCCGCTGACCTCGCTCAACCCGCTCTACAAGATCTCCGAGCAGCTGATCGAGACGATCCTCACCCACACCGACCTCTCCCCCGCGCAGGCGCGCCAGCGGGCCATCGACCTGCTGACGGAGGTCGGCATCCCCGCGCCCGAGAAGCGCATCGACAGCTACCCGCACGAGTTCTCCGGCGGCATGCGCCAGCGCGTCGTCATCGCGCTCGCCCTGTGCGCCGAGCCCGAGCTGATCATCGCCGACGAGCCGACGACCGCGCTCGACGTCTCGGTCCAGGCGCAGATCATCACGCTCCTGAAGCGGCTGGGGCGCGAGCACGGCACGGCGATCATGCTCGTCACCCACGACATGGGCGTCATCGCCGAGACGGCGGATCGTGTGGCGGTGATGTATGCCGGGCGCGTCGCCGAGATCGGCCCCGTGCACGACGTGGTGCGCAACCCGCTCCACCCCTATGCCGAGGGCCTGATGGGCGCGATCCCGACGCTGGCCGGCGAGGAGGCGCGGCTCGTCCAGATCCCCGGCTCCATGCCACGGCTCACCCGCATCCCGCCGGGCTGCGCCTTCAACCCACGCTGCGGCTACCGGTTCGGGCGCTGCACCGTCGACAGGCCCGATCCGCTGCCCTGGCGCGGGCACAAGGTCGCCTGCCATCTCTACGATCCGGCCTCCGGGCCGCATTTCCTCGGCGAGGGCCGCACCCTCGCCGCCGCCGAGAAGCACGAGGAGGCCACGGCGTGACGACACAGCCCTATGTGCGCGTGAGCGATCTCTCGCGCTCGTTCGACGTCTCCAAGCCGTGGCTCAACCGGGTGCTGGAGGGCGGTCAGAAGCAGTATCTCAAGGCCGTCGACGGCGTCTCCTTCGACATCCCGAAGGGCGAGACCTTCGCGCTCGTGGGCGAGTCGGGCTCCGGCAAGTCGACGGTCGCGCGCATGGTCGTCGGGCTCCTGCCGCCGTCCGGCGGCGAGGTGACGATCGACGGCGTCTCGATGTCGGACCGCAAGGCCGAGGTCGAGCGCCAGCGGCTGCGCCGCCGCATCCAGATGGTGTTCCAGGACCCCTACGCCTCGCTGAACCCGCGCTGGCGGGTCGATCGCATCGTCGCCGAGCCGATCCGTGCCTTCCGCCTGGTCGAAGGCGAGGCGGACATCCGCGCGCGGGTGGGCGAGCTGCTCACGCTGGTCGGCCTGCATCCCGACGACGGCGTCAAGTACCCGCACGAGTTCTCCGGCGGCCAGCGCCAGCGCGTGGCGATCGCCCGGGCGCTCGCCTCGAACGCCGAGTTCCTGGTCTGCGACGAGCCGACGTCGGCGCTCGACGTCTCGGTCCAGGCGCAGATCCTGAACCTGATGCGCGACCTGCAGGACAAGTTCGGGCTCACCTACCTGTTCATCTCCCACAACCTCGCCGTCGTGCGGCACATGGCGACGAAGATCGGCGTGATGTATCTCGGCCGGATCGTGGAGATCTCCGGCGGGCGCGAGATGTTCACGAATCCCAAGCACCCCTACACGCGCATGCTGCTCGACGCGGTGCCGGACCTCGCCATGTCCGGTCAGGATCGCGCGCCGGTCGCCGGCGAGATCCCCAACCCGATCAACCCGCCCAGCGGCTGCACCTTCAACCCGCGCTGCCCCTGGGCGAACGAGCGCTGCCTCGCCGAGCGCCCCCCGCTCGCCGGCGGCGTCGCCTGCCACGCGGTGCACGAGGGCAGGCTCGCGGTGAAGGACGCGGCGTGAGGGGAGGGGAGCGCGGCGACGGTCCTATTCGGCCGTCTGCTTCCCCCGCCCCAGGATCGCCCCCAGGATCGCCTTCGGGCGCTGGGTGCGGAACTGGCCGCGCTCCACCGCCGCGAAGAGCAGGGCGGCCGCCATCGCGCTCGTGACGAACCACATCTGCGTGTAGCTCGCGCCGACGACGAGCATCGCCAGGCCCGCGGAGAGCGCGGCCAGCGCGCCCGGCGCGACGGCGGCGTGGATGCGGGTCGTGCCGAGCGCTGCGGCGGCGACCGCCGTCGCCAGGGCGGCCGCGCCGACGAGGCCGAGATCGACCCAGACCTCGAACAGGAACGTCGCCGGCGCGGCCGCCGGGACGAGGCCGACGCTCGCGCCCCGCAGCGCCGTCTCGAAGCCGAAGCCGGTCACGAGCCGGATCGGCTCGGCCAGGATCATGCCGCGCCAGGCGGCGAGCCCCGGCTCGAGCGGGGCGAGCGCGAGCGCGAGCGCCGGCGCCGCGAGGATCAGCCCGCCGCCGCCGAAGGCGACGAGGCGCGCGGCGAGCCGCGGCTGCGAGGCCGCGACGAGGTACACGGCTGCGCCCGTGGCGAAGCCGGCGAAGGCGAGCGCGCTCGGCGCGAGGCCGGTGGCGATCGCCACCGCGAGCACGATGGCGACGCTCTGCAGGTCGCGTCCGCGCGAATGCAGCCACGCCGCGGCCGGCCAGACGAGGAGCGCCAGCGCCACCACGCCGCGGTCGCGCGTCAGCGTCTCCTCGTCCCAGGCCGGGCGGCTCTCGACGAGGAGGAGGCCGACGGCGACGAGCGCCGCCAGACCGACGCCGATCGCCAGCGGGTAGAGGTTGGCCGAGCGCATCCGCACGGGGAGCGCGAGGTAGCCCGCCACGCCGAGCGCGAGCGTCGCCGCGAGGTTGCCGAGCCGCTCGCCCGCCGGGCCCGCGAAGGGCGCCCAGGCGAGCGACAGCACCGCCCAGCCGAGCCCCACGAGCCCGGCGATCCCAGCGAGCCGCCCGAAGAGCGACGCCACGCCCGCCGAGACGCCGCGGTGATCGCCGTCGATGAAGGCGGCGATGGCGAGGAGCGCGACGCCGATCGGCGCGATCACCACGACGCCGCGGCGCGTGACGAGCGCGACGACGGGCAGCCCGATCATCAGGATGGCGAAGCCGAGGCGGCGCAGCAGCGCCGCCGCGTCCGCGGCGGGGTCTCTGTGGGGGGAACGCTGGCGCACCATGGTCGCGGGGGCCTGACCGGTCTAGAAAGGGGCCGTCGATGCACCCGCCGCGCGGGGGATGCTCGCGGGGACGCTCGGGCCGATCGGCGCACCATATCAGACGGGCGCCGCCTGGACCTGTGCGCCGGATGCAACACATTCGCCGGTGCGCGCGCCGAATCGAGGTCTCGTAGCCGGGATTCGCCGAAGCGTGCCGGCGGCGGCGCACCGAGAGCGGGCAGGGGAGAACGATGGCGGGAAAGACGCGCCTGGTCCTGGCGGGGGGAGGGCACAGCCACGCGATCGTGCTCGACGCGCTGCGCCGAAGGCCCGAGCCGGGGCTCAACGTCACGCTGATCTCGCCCGCGGTGGCGTCGCCCTATTCCGGCATGCTGCCGGGCCACGTCGCGGGGATCTACTCCCGCGAGGCGATGCACATCGACGTGCGCCGCCTCGTCTCCGCCGCGGGCGGGCGCTTCGTCGAGGACGCGGTGGCGCGGGTCGACGCGACGGCGCGGCGCGTGCTGATCCGCGGCGGCGCGGCGATCCCCTACGATCTCCTGTCGCTCGACATCGGCATCACTCCCGACCTCTCCGCCATCGCCGGCGCGGATGCGCACGCGATCGCGGTCAAGCCCATCGGCGACCTCCTCGCCAAGCTCGGCCGGCTGATCGCCGCGGTCCGGGAGCCCGACGGGCCGCGGGACGTCGCGATCGTCGGCGGGGGCGCGGCGGGCCTGTGCCTCGCCTTCGCCCTGGCACGGCGGCTGCGTACGGAGGCGACGGACGCCGGGCGCGAGGCCGCGCGCCTGCGCCTGACGTTGATCACGGCCCACGCCCTCCTGCCCGACCTCAACGCCCGGGCCCGCCGCCTCGCCCGCGCGGCGCTGGCGCGCGCCGACATCGCGCTCGTCGAGAACGACCGTGCCTGCGCCGTGTCGGCCCGGGCCGTGACGCTCGCGAGCGGCCGGGAGGTCGCGTCGGACGCGACGCTCGTCGCGGTCGGCGCCGGCGCGCCGGAGCTGATCGCGCGATCGGGCCTCGCGACCGATGCGCAGGGCTTCCTCGCCGTGCGACCGACCCTCCAGGCGGTCGGCGACGACGCGATCTTCGGCGCTGGGGATTGCGCGACCTCGGTCGGCGATCCGCGCCCCAAGGCCGGCGTCTTCGCCGTGCGCCAGGGTCCGGTGCTGGTCGAGAACCTGCGGCGCGCCGCCCGCGGCGCGCCGCTCCTGCCCTTTCAGCCGCAGAAGGACTGGCTCGTGCTGATGTCCACCGCCGACGGGCGTGCCATCGCCGCGCGCGGCCGCCACCTCGCGCTGGAAGGGCGGGCCGTGTGGTGGCTGAAGGACCGGATCGACCGCCGGTTCGTGGAGGGGCTGGCGTAGCGCGCGGCCGCGCCCCGCGTGACCTCCCGCGCCTCCCCGTGCTAAGACCGCCGTCCCCGTATCGCCTCACCTTCGCGAGCGAGAGCCCATGTCCGTGTCGACCGCATCCCAGACCGCCGCCGAGAAGAGCGCCGCCGCGAAGCCCGCGCCGCTGCGCGCCGTGCCGGCGTCCTCGCCGCTCGAGGGGATCATGCGCCAGATCGGCCGGGCCGCCCGCGCTGCCGCGCGCACGCTCGCGGTGACGCCGGCCGCGGCCAAGGACGCCGCGCTCGCCGCCATGGCGGCCGCGATCCGCGCCGACACGGCCGCGATCCTCGCCGAGAACGCCGCGGACGTGGACTCCGCGCGCGCCGCCGGCCAGCCGGCGTCCTACCTCGACCGCCTGGCGCTGACGGCCGAGCGCGTCGAGGCGATCGCCGCCGCCGTCGAGGCGATCGCCGCGCTGCCCGATCCCGTCGGCCGGGTGCTCGCGACCTTCGAGCGGCCCAACGGGCTCGTCATCGAGCGCGTGGCGACGCCGCTCGGCGTGATCGGCGTGATCTTCGAGGCGCGCCCCAACGTCACCGCGGACGCCGGCGCGCTGTGCCTCAAGGCGGGCAACGCCGCCATCCTGCGCGCCGGCTCGGACTCGATCCGCGGCGCGGGCGCCATCGCCGCCGCCATGCGCCGCGGGCTGAGAGAGGCCGGCCTGCCGGAGGACGCGATCCAGCTCGTGCCGACGAAGGACCGCGCGGCGGTGGGCATGATGCTCGCCGGGCTCGACGGGAACATCGACGTCCTCGTGCCCCGCGGCGGCAAGAGCCTCGTCGCGCGGGTGCAGGCGGATGCCCGTGTGCCGGTCTTCGCGCATCTGGAGGGGATCTGCCACGTCTACGTCCACGCGGCGGCGGACCTCGAGATGGCGAAGGCGATCGTGAAGAACGCCAAGCTGCGACGCACCGGCATCTGCGGCGCGGCCGAGACGCTGCTCGTCGATGCCGCCTGCGCGGGCACGCATTTGGCGCCCCTGGTCACGATGCTCCTCGACGCCGGCTGCGCGGTGCGCGGCGACGAGGCCACCCGCGCCGTGGACCCGCGGGTCGAGCCGGCGAGCGAGCAGGACTGGCGCACGGAGTATCTCGACGCGATCATCTCCGTGCGCGTCGTCGACGGGATCGAGGCGGCGATGACCCACATCGCGACCTACGGGTCGGGCCACACGGAGTCGATCCTCACGCAGGACGCGGCGGCGGCGGAGCGCTTCCTGGCGGAGGTCGATTCGGCCATCGTGATGCACAATGCCTCGACCCAGTTCGCCGACGGCGGCGAGTTCGGCTTCGGCGCGGAGATCGGCATCGCCACCGGGCGGATGCACGCGCGCGGGCCGGTGGGCGTCGAGCAGCTCACCTCGTTCAAGTACCGCGTGCGCGGCACGGGCCAGACGCGGCCGTGATCCGCCTTCCGCCGGCCGCCGCCGGCATGCGCATCGGGCTGTTCGGAGGGTCCTTCAACCCGCCGCACGCGGGCCATCTTCACGTGGGGCGCATGGCCATCCGCCGCCTGCGCCTGGACCGGCTCTGGTGGCTCGTGACGCCGGGCAACCCCTTGAAGGAGCGCGCCGGCCTGCCACCGCTCCCCGAGCGCATGGCGGCGGCGCGGCGGCTCGCCCGCGACCCGCGCATCGTCGTCACCGGCTTCGAGGCCGAGCTCGCCGCGCCCTACACGATCGAGACGATCCGCTTCCTCCAGCGCCGGCTGCCGGGGGTGCGCTTCGTCTGGATCATGGGAGCCGACAGCCTCGCCAGCTTCCACCGCTGGCAGGCGTGGGACGAGATCGCCGCGCGTGTTCCGATCGCCGTGATCGACCGGCCGGGCCTGACGCTCGCCGCACCCGTCGCCCCCGCCGCGCGGGTGCTCTCCCGCGGGCGCAGGCCGGAGGGCGAGGCGGCGGCTTTGGCGAACGCCGCACCGCCGGCCTGGACCTTCCTGCACGGGCGACGCTCGACGCTCTCGTCGACGGCACTGCGGCGGGCGGCATCGCGCGGCGATGGCGCAGGCACGCCGAACGGCGTATGAAGGGCCGCGTTTCCGGAGCCTCCCCATGGACCTCGCCGCCCTCCTCGCCTTCGCCGCGATCCTCTTCGTCGCCGCCGCCTCGCCGGGGCCCGGCATCGCCGCAATCGTCGGGCGGGTGCTGGGACGCGGCACCGACGGCGCGGTCGCCTTCACCGTGGGCGTCGCCATCGGCGACGTGGTCTGGCTCACCTGCGCGATCTTCGGCCTCGCGGCGCTGGCGCAGAGCTTCCACGGCGTGTTCGTGGCCGTGAAGCTCGCCGGCGCCGCCTATCTCCTGTGGCTCGCCTGGAAGATGTGGACTGCGCCCGTCGTGGCGCGCGAGATCGCGGCGCAGGCGCCGAAGGAAGGGGCCGCGCGGCTCTTCCTCGCCGGGCTCGCGCTCACGCTCGGCAACCCGAAGACGATGGTGTTCTACCTCGCCCTCCTGCCCACCGTGCTCGACGTCGCCTCGGTGACGGCGCTCGGCTACGCCGAGCTCGTCGGCGTGACGCTCGCCGTGCTCGGCGTCGTCTTCGCCGGCTACATCGTGCTCGCCGCCCGCGCCCGGCGGCTGTTCACCAGCCCCCGCGCGATGCGCGTGCTCAACCGGGTGACGGGGACGGTGCTGGCCGGGGCGGCGGTGACCGTGGCGACGCGCTAGCGCCGCTCCCTGAAGAACCCCCGCAGCAGCTCCCCCGCCGCCACCTCCCCGATCCCGGAATAGACCTCCGGCGCGTGGTGGCACGTCGGCTGCGCGTAGAACCGCCCGCCGTGCTCGACCCCGCCGCCCTTCGGGTCGGCGGCGCCGTAGTACAGCCGGCGGATGCGGGCGAAGGAGATGGCGGCGGCGCACATGGCGCAGGGCTCCAGCGTGACGTAGAGGTCGCAGCCGACGAGCCGCTCGTCGCCCACGGCCGCGCAGGCGGCGCGGATCGCGACGATCTCCGCGTGGGCGGTGGGATCGCTCGCCTCACGGGTGCGGTTCGCGCCCACCGCCAGGACGGTGCCGTCCTTGACGATCACCGCGCCGATCGGCACCTCGCCGCGGGCGGCGGCGGCGCACGCTTCCGCGAGCGCTCGCTCCATGAAGCCGGCCTTCGCGCCGCCGGAATCCGATCCGCTCCTCGCCGTCATGATGCCCTCGCGTCGCCGCATGCGAAGTGCTATCAGGCGCGCATGGCGAACACCACAGACGACACGAAGAAGCCTCGGTCCGACCGCGGGCGCAGCGGCGAACGCGGCAAGGCGGGGCGCGGTCCCGGCGCGCGCGGCGACGCGACGGCGGGCAAGCCGGGGGGCGCCGGCCCGCGCCGCGACGGCAAG